>JBFZFJ010000087.1:0-2544 GCA_041306405.1 Verrucomicrobiales bacterium
TGGCCTTGAGATTAATCAGCACCGCTGAATGGACGAGGGGCATCTCTAGCGCCTCAACCCATTCGCCAGCGCCGCGCCCGATGCTCCCCCATTCGTCGCGAACCTTCCGCCCGGTGGGCACGCCCGCGATGATGGCATCCTCCAGTTCCATCGCGAACCACGGTGCCAAATCACACAGCACCAGATGATTCGCGGTCAGCCGCAGACATCGGTCCCACGAGGGTAGCTCCCGCGCCAATCTCGGAACATCGAAGCCACAATCGTGCGGAAGACTCAACTCGGACTCCCCGCCTTCGAGGAAATCTACCCTCAGCCCGGGCACCTCGAACGACTCCGCGCTCAACCCGGAACAAAAGCATCTCACCCACAACGGACGATCCGTGCGACGGGCGATGCTCGCGAGCAAGGTCGCGAGAATCCCGAAGTTCTTCTTGTCCGCGGATAGAACGAGACAAATAGGGTGCTCCTTCAACATGCGCCGCCTTCCATACCACCCGGTGAATGCAGTGCCAGCCTGTCCTCGATGCCGCTGAACCACTGCAGGACCAACGCGCCGTCATCATGGGTTACCCATTGGCCGCAGGCGGATGAGGATCGCCTCGCACACACTCCGTTCTCATAAAGCAGGACCTGATCGTGCCATTGCGGATGATCCACGGTTAGCACGTGCCAAGGTTCCTCCCGATACACCGTATGAACCGCACGCATCCAATCGGGCGGAAGCCAGTGGGAGGTAATGATCGCGTTCTCCCGGCGCGGGAACGAAGTGGGATCATACCACAGGCGGTTGGTCTCAAGCGTCCTCCCACAAAGTTTCACCGCCGCTCCGCTCAGAATCACGTCCTCAGGCCCAATTGCTGGCAGCGACTCGTCCGCGGCCAAGGCCTCAACCAACCGACGGGACAGCAGATAGCCCGCACCGCCGCTCGCCGCGCCCCGGGTCCGGAGAAAGTCCGCGTTTCCCGCATGCTCAAAGCCTTCGCGGGTCAACGCGACCAGACGGTCCAATGCGACATAAGTGTCGTCGTCGCATTTGAACAGCCAGTCGAACTGGTAGGTATCGACCGCGTGACGGAAAAAGCCACGGACTGAGGCGGACCCGAAAATCCGGCCAGGGAAGGGCTAAACTAAGCTATGGCTGGCAGGTGCGGGAAAGGGTTGGGTGATCATGGCTGATCGATCAAGGCTGGAGTGGGATGGTGCCCGGATTTGGGAAGCAGGAGCGCAGGGCGGAGCACGCAACGGAGCGTAGCGGAGTGAAGTGCGCAGCCCGGAGCGGAGGCTTCCCAAATCCGCCGCGCCGGTGGGGTCACGCGGCTTTCGGGATCGTTGTGAGGGCCGCGTCAGGAGAGCCCGCGGGCCTCGTCTGATAGACCATGTCTGGAGTAAGGTTGCCCAGCGCCTCGTGGGGACGCCAGGTGTTGTAGCGGTCGAACCAGGTCGCGATCCCCGACCTCAACGCGGTCACCGTGGCGTGCTCGCGCAGGTAGATCTCCTCGTATTTCAGGCTGCGCCACAGCCGCTCAATGAAGACGTTGTCCATCCAGCGCCCGCGCCCATCCATGCTGATCTTCACCCCGAGGTCTAACAGGCGACTGGTCCACTCCGCCGAGGTGAACTGGCAGCCTTGGTCGGTGTTGAAAATCTCCGGTGCCCGCCCGGTGGCCACCAGGGCGTTCTCCAGGGCCTCAAGGCACAGGCCGGTCTCCATCGTGTTGGAAACCGCCCAGCCTAGCACCCTGCGCGAATGCCAGTCCATCACCGCGCACAGGTAGGCGTGGCCGCCGGGCATCGGGATGTAGGTGATATCGGCGCACCACGCTTGGTCCGGCCTGGTGACGGCCAGCCCGCGCAGCAGGTAGGGATACTTGCGGTGGCCGTCGTCCGGGATGCTGGTGCGCGGCTTGCACCAGATCGCCTCGTGGCCGATCTCGCGACGCAGCCGCTGGAGCCGCTTGCGGTTGACCACGATCCCATGATCGCGCCCCAGGA
The DNA here is from genome assembly GCA_041306405.1 of Verrucomicrobiales bacterium. GTDB lineage: Bacteria > Verrucomicrobiota > Verrucomicrobiia > Verrucomicrobiales > Akkermansiaceae > Luteolibacter. The sequence continues at coordinate 1,993 of JBFZFJ010000087.1, forward strand.
CGGTCACCAGTCGGCGGCTGCCGAGGCAGGGATCGATCATGTAGATCTCGTCCAACAGCCGCTTGATACGGACATCCTCCGGGTCTTCGGCCACCGCCTTGTAGGCCATCGACGAGCGGGCCACGCCCAGTAGTTCGCATTGTTTCCTCATGCTCAGGTCAGGATGATTTTGTTCCACCAGCTCGATGCGATCCTTCAGAGACCGAGCTGTCTGGACTTTTTTGTGAGGAAATCCAGGGCCACCGCCTGCTCTCCGATCTTGGCATGGAGTTGGGCGCGCTCGCGCTCGAAACCCTCCGTCTCGCCCTTCGCGCCACCCGCGCCGAAGACGCCCGCGGCTCCTGCTGCCATCGTCTTCTTCCACTCCGAGACCTGCACCGGGTGGACGTCGAAATCCTTGGCGATCTGCTGGATGGTTTTGATCCCCTTGAGGGCTTCAAGCGCCACGCGGGCCTTGAATTCGGGATCGTGTCTTCTGCGTTTGGCTTTCATTCTGTGTGTGTTCGGTTCGGTTTATAGACCGCACCCGACCGCCACAATCATAGCTTAGCT
>JBFZFJ010000088.1:0-29100 GCA_041306405.1 Verrucomicrobiales bacterium
CCCGCAAGGACCGGATCATCGGAAGCAACATGTATTCCGATCTCAAAGGCAAAAAGCTCGCAACCAAGCCCGCCGCATCCGGCCAGAAGCGGATACCGGCGGATGCAGCCGGACTTCCCTCCATCCAGGTCTCCGCCGACGCCACCATGATCGAGCAAGCGATCGCCGCCGCCCTGTCTGGCGCGACCGCCGCACAAATCACCGCCGCCACCGGCCTAACCGCCACGGCCGGCGGCTTGAGAGTCCCGCCGCTCGCCCCACGCCGCGCCGCGGAGGAATACGAAACCCTGCGCGACGCCTCCGCCGCGTTCGCCGAACGAACCGGCGCGTCCCCGCTGATCCTGCAACTGAACATCGGCCCGTCCCGCAAATACCGCCTGCGCGCGGACTGGACCGCCTCGTTCTTCGAAGCCGCCGGCTTCGCCATCGATGGCACCCGGGATTTCAACACCATTGAAGAGGCCGTGGCGGCGGTCGCCGCCGCCCAGACCGAAATCGCGGTGATCACCTCGGACGACGCCACCTATCTGGAAACCGTCGCCCTGCTCGCCGCCGCCGTAAAAGCGGCCCGCCCCGACATCACCCTGCTCGTCGCCGGCGCTCCCGGTGACAACGAGCCTGCATGGCGCGCCGCCGGCGTCGATGATTTCGTGAACGTCCGCAGCAACAATTACGAACTGAACCTACAACTCCTCAAAAAAGCCGGAGTCCTGTAACGGCGATCACCGGTCGCCGTTTCCAACTCTTCTTCCAAGCAAAGCCTCTTCAATCAGTAAATCAGTGCAATCAGTGGTTCCATTCCTTCACTCGCTCCACAAACGCCACCCATTGATCCCATGAGCCGTCCATCATTCGCAGAAATCCCCTACACCGCCGCCTCGCCCAAATCGGGCTACGACCAGTGGTGCGAATCCCTCGAAAAGGAACATGGCAAACCCATCGGCTCGATCGTCTGGGACACCATGGAGAAGATCCCCGTCAAGCCGCTCTACACGGAAGACGACATCGACGGCATGGAGCACTTGAAATACCAGGCCGGCATCGCGCCGTTCCTGCGCGGACCCTACGCCACGATGTATTGCTTCCAGCCGTGGACCATCCGCCAATACGCCGGATTCTCCACCGCCGAGGAATCCAACGCGTTCTATCGGCGCAACCTCGCCGCCGGGCAAAAAGGCCTCTCCGTCGCCTTCGACCTCGCCACCCACCGCGGCTATGACTCGGACCACGAGCGCGTCGTCGGCGATGTCGGCAAGGCCGGTGTCGCCATCGATTCCATCCTGGATATGAAGGTGCTCTTCGACAGCATCCCGCTCGACAAGGTCTCGGTCTCCATGACCATGAACGGCGCGGTGCTGCCCATCCTCGCCTTCTACATCGTCACCGCGCTCGAACAAGGCGCGACCCTGGACCAGCTCGCCGGCACCATCCAGAACGACATTCTCAAGGAGTACATGGTGCGGAACACCTACATCTATCCGCCGGTGCCCTCGATGAAGATTATCGCCGACATCTTTGAGTTCACCTCGCAGAAGATGCCGAAGTTCAACTCCATTTCCATCTCCGGCTATCACATGCAGGAGGCCGGTGCCACCGCCGACCTCGAAATGGCCTACACGCTCGCCGACGGTTGGGAATACCTCCGCACCGGCATCGCGGCGGGCATCGACATCGACGCCTTCGCGCCGCGGCTCTCGTTCTTCTGGGCGCAGGGGAAAAACCATTTCATGGAAGTCGCGAAAATGCGCGCCGCCCGCGTGCTGTGGGCGAAGATCGTCAAGACCTTCAACCCGAAGAACCCGAAGTCGCTCGCCCTGCGCACCCACTCGCAGACCTCCGGCTGGAGCCTGACCGAGCAAGATCCCTACAACAACATTTCCCGCACCTGCATCGAAGCCATGGCCGCCACGCTCGGCCACACCCAGTCGCTGCACACCAACGCGCTCGACGAAGCCATCGCCCTGCCCACCGATTTCTCCGCCCGCATCGCCCGCAACACCCAGATCTTCCTGCAGGATGAAACCTCGATCTGCCGCGTCATCGACCCTTGGGGCGGCTCCTACTATCTGGAGTCCCTCACCCACGAACTCATCCACCGCGCGTGGGCCCACATCATGGAAGCCGCGGAATACGGCGGCATGTCCAAGGCCGTCGAAGCCGGCATCCCAAAGATGCGCATCGAAGAAGCGTCCGCCCGCCGCCAGGCCCGCATCGACTCCGGCGAGGAAACCATCGTCGGCGTGAACAAATACCGCCTAACAAAGGAAGCGCCCATCGACATCCTCGACGTGGACAACACCGCGGTCCGCCTCTCCCAGATCGAGCGGCTCAAGAAACTCCGTGCCGAACGTGACGAGACAAAATGCCAGGCCACCCTCAAAGCGCTCACCGATTGCGCCAGCGGCGGCGAGGGCAACCTGCTCGCCCTCGCCATCGAATGCGCCCAGGCCCGTGCCTCGCTCGGTGAAATTTCAGATGCCATGGAAGTCCACTTCGGCCGCTACAAAGCCGTCATCCGCTCGATCTCCGGCGTCTATGGCAAGGAATTCAACCACCAGGGCGACATGAAAGACATCCCCGAACTCATCCAACAATTCGAGGCCGCCGAAGGCCGCCGCCCGCGCATCATGGTCGCCAAGATGGGCCAGGACGGACACGACCGCGGCGCCAAGGTCGTTTCCACCGCCTACGCCGACATGGGCTTCGACGTCGATATCGGTCCGCTCTTCCAGACCCCTGCGGAAACCGCAAAGCAAGCCGTGGAAAACGACGTCCACATCGTCGCCATGAGCTCCCTCGCCGCAGGTCACAAGACGCTGCTGCCCCAACTCATCGGCGAACTCAAAAAACTCGGCCGCGAAGACATCATGGTCGTCTGCGGCGGCGTCATCCCGGCACAGGACTACGATTTCCTCTATCAAAACGGAGCCGCCGCCATCTTCGGTCCCGGCACGGTCATCCCTGATTCCGCCCGCAAGATCCTCAGGCTTTTGCTGGAGCAGCTCGAAGCCTGATCACCGCCGCACGCTCCAAGTCCGTGAAACAAGAGCCCGTCAAACGCCGCACTCTCACCCTCGACGAATACGAGCAAGGCGTCCTCGCGGCGGATGTCGCCATCCTCTCGCGGGCGATCACCGTGATAGAAAGCCACCACCCCGCGCACGAGGCGCTCGCCCAGGATCTGCTCACCCGCCTCCTGCCGAGGACCGGGAACTCGATCCGGGTCGGCATCACCGGCGTTCCCGGCGTGGGAAAAAGCACGCTCATCGAGTCCCTCGGCTGCCAGCTCTGCGAGATGGGACATCGCGTCGCGATCCTCGCCGTGGACCCGAGCAGCAGCGTCACCGGCGGCAGCATTCTCGGCGACAAGACCCGCATGCAGAACCTCGCGCACCAGCCGAACGCCTACATCCGCCCCTCGCCCTCCGGCGGATCGCTCGGCGGAGTCGGCAGGAAAAGCCGCGAAACCATGCTACTCTGCGAGGCCGCAGGCTATGACGTGATCCTCGTCGAAACCGTCGGCGTCGGCCAAAATGAAATCACCGTCCGCTCGATGGTGGACTTTTTCCTGCTCGTCATGCTCGCGGGCGCGGGCGACGAACTCCAGGGCATGAAGAAGGGCGTCATCGAGATCGCGGACCTGCTAGCCGTGAACAAGGCCGACGGCGACAACATCCCTCGCGCCAAACTCGCCTGCGCCGAATACAGCCGGATTCTCCACATCCTCCAGCCAGCCACGCCCGGCTGGAAAACCCGCTGCACCACCTGTTCGGCGCTGGTTCCCGAGTCGCTCGCCGCCCTCTGGGAAACCATCGGGAAATTCACCGCCGCCACCCGCGAATCCGGAGCCTTCTCCGCGCGCCGCAAACACCAGTCCACCGAGTGGATGCACGCCATGATCGGGGAAGAACTCCGTCATCGCTTTTTCCGCGACGCGCGTGTCAAACAACTTCTGCCAGAGTTTGAAAGGCAAGTCGCCGACCAAACCCTCCCCGCCGCCACCGCGGTCAGGCGCATCATGGAATCCTTTGAAAAGCCCTGATCCACGCAATCAGCCATCCTAACAACCATCAATTCCCGCCATGAAGCCAGTCACTTTCAACAACACGGTCCTCCGGGACGGTCACCAATCCCTGGCCGCCACCCGCATGACCACCGCACAGATGCTGCCCGCCGCTTCCATTCTCGACGAGATGGGCTTCAGCGGACTTGAAACCTGGGGCGGCGCCACCATCGATTCCTGCCTGCGCTATCTGAGCGAGAACCCCTTCGACCGCCTCCGCGCCCTCAAGAAGGCCGCGCCGAAAACCCCGCAGATCATGCTGCTGCGCGGCCAGAACATCGTGCAGTACACCAGCTTCCCGGATGACGTCGTCGAGGCCTTCGTCCGCGCCAATGCCGCCGCCGGCCAGGACGTGTTCCGGATCTTCGACGCGCTCAACGACACCCGCAACCTCGTCACCGCGATCAAGACCGTGCGCGATTGCAACAAGCTCGCGCGCGGCGAAATCTGTTTCACCACCAGCCCGGTTCACACCATCGAGGCCTTCGTCAAGATGGGTGTTGAGCTGGGAGAAATGGGCTGCCACTCCATCGGCATCAAGGACATGTCCGGCATCATGACACCACGCGTCGCCTACGACCTGGTCAAGGAGCTCAAGCGCAAGGTCGGCCTGCCCGTCACCCTTCACACCCACGACACCGCCGGCCTCGGGGCCGCCGCCTACCTCGCCGCCATCGAAGCCGGCGTGGACACCGTGGAAACCTCGATCGTGCCCTTCGCCAACGGCACATCCCAGCCGGACACGGTGCGCATGCTCGCGCTGCTGGAAGGAAATCCGCGCCGCCCGGACTACGATCCCGCGAAACTCCACGAACTCCGCCTCCACTTCGAGGACGTCTATCAACAGCTCTCGAAATTCACCAGCCCCGCCAACGAGCGCGTGGACTCCGACATCCTCGTCTTCCAGGTCCCCGGCGGCATGCTCTCGAACTTCCGCAACCAGCTCGCCGAACAAGGCATGGCCGACAAGTTCGACGAAGTCGTCCGCGAAATCCCGGTCGTCCGCGAAGCGCTCGGCTGGATTCCGCTGGTCACCCCCACCTCGCAGATCGTCGGCACCCAGGCGATGATGAACATCAAGTTCGGCCGCTGGAAAATGATCTGCCAGCCCGCGCAGGACATCGCGCTCGGCAAATACGGCAAGGCCCCCGGCCCGATCAACCCCGAGATTCTCGCCCTCGTCGAAAAGCAAACCGGCCGCAAAGCCATCACCGGGCGCCCCGCCGATCTGCTCCAACCCGGCCTCGAAGGCTATCGCAAGCAGTGCGCGGAAAAGAACCTGCCCACCGACGACGAAACCGTGGTGCTCTTCGCCATGTTTCCCCAACAGGTCGAGGCGCTCGTCAAAGGCACCCCGGCGCCGGAAGCGAAAGCAGCTCCCGCCAAACCCGCGCCCGCCGCCACACCGTTAGTTCCGTCCGACACCAACGTCGTAAGCCGCAAACAGATGGTTCTCACCATCGACGGCAAACGGCATGACGTGACCGTGGAGAAGATGGCTGGCTGAGCGCTCAGGATTGCGTCGAAGGCGTGCAGAGCTCGACGATGATTCCGTCCTTGTCGCGGACAAACGCCACGACCTGTCCCCACGGTTTGGCGACCGGCGGCGCCGCTGCGACGGCCCCGGCGGCAAGCGCGCGGTCGTAGGCGGCTTGCACGTCATCCGTCGTGAAGGCGACCTCGAATCCCGCCGGCGGGCCAGACGCATCGTGTTCCCGGAATTCGCAAGGCAGGTTCGATTTCGCCAAGCCATAGGCGGCGAACGAAAGCGTGGTGGTGCCGGTGTCCATCTCCGCATACAGGCCGGCTTCGTGGACGAACCGCCGCTTCAAGCCGAAGGCCTCCTCGTAAAACGCGATCGATCTCAAGACATCTTTCACATACAGAATCACGTAGCCGAGCTTCATGCCCGAGGGTAGCGATAGGGCGCCCGCCGCTACAAGCAAACTCATCTGGAAATTCCATCGGGCCTTCACGGCAAACGATTCGATGCGCGAATTCAATGGTGAATTCAATGGTGGAATATTCCAGCCATCCATGGTAGTGTTCCTCTCGCTTTGTTTCCTTGGCAAAGCGACGGAGATGAAGAAATGAACCGTGTCCTGATATCAATCGGAGGAGTCGTTCTCACTGGCATCAGCGCCGAGTGGTCTCTCCGCAGCTGGCTGGACACCGCCCGCGGGTTGCGGATTTCTCCGGGCATCACCGCCACGACACAGGTGGCCGTGGGAACCTCCATGCCCGAACTGACCGCCACCGTGGCGCCGTGCGCGTCGAAAAGATGGAAGGAGTAAACGACCATGGCTGAGATCTTTGGTTTCGACTGCTATTCGCCACGCGAGATCGCCGAGCGGGTGGAGACGGTCGGTGTGACGAAGGCGAACCTGCCGTTCACCTCCATGGTCGCGCTCGGCGTGCTCGCGGGCGGCTTCATCGGGCTGGGCGCGATGTTCGCCACCCTGGTGCTGAGTGACAGCGGACTCGATTTCGCCGTCGCACGGGTGCTGGCGGGCATCGTATTCTCGCTTGGACTGATCCTGGTGGTCATCGCCGGGGCGGAGCTTTTCACGGGCAACAACCTGCTGGTGATGACCTACGTCGCCGGGCGGATCACGGCAGGCAGGCTGCTGGCGAATTTAGCCATCGTGTATGTGGCGAATTTCATCGGCGCGGCGGGCCTGGCGGGAATCGTCGCGCTTTCCGGCCACGCGCGGTTAGGCGGTGGCTCCGTCGGTGACATGGCGGTGGCGCTCGCCACAGCCAAGGTCGCGCTGCCATTGGGCGAAGCGTTCTTCCGCGGCGTGCTGTGCAATGTGCTGGTCTGCCTGGCGGTCTGGCTGGCGATGGCCGGGCGCAGCGTGACCGACAAGATTCTGGCGATCATTTTTCCGGTTTCCGCGTTCGTTGCCGCCGGCTTCGAACACTGCGTGGGGAACATGTATTTCATCCCGCTTGGATTTTTTCTGGGAGCAGACATGGATCTGGGTGCCGTGGTGTATCATTTCATCGTGGTGACCCTCGGGAATTTCGCCGGTGGCTCGGTCCTGGTCGGACTCGTCTATCACACGATCTACCGTCGCGATCAAATTTCTTCCGTTCCACCATCAACCCCCAAAAAGCCATGAAAGCCAAAACCGCGGAAAAAAAATCACCGGCGGTGCTCTGCGGCACCGACTTTTCAACGAACTCCACGCAGGCGGCGGACGCCGCCTGCGAACTGGCCAAGCTCCTGCACGCGCCGCTGGATCTCGTCCATGTCAGCGAGATTCCCGCCCATCCGCCGCTGGAGCGCGAACTGGAGGCGGAGGCGGCCCGCCTTCGTGGAAAAGGCGCCGTGGTCCACGCATCCATCCTGGGGGGGATCCCCGACGAGGAGCTCGTCAAGCGGGCGAAGCCCAAATCCTGCCGGATGGTGGTCGTCTCCTCGCTTGGCAGGCGCGGACCCGGCCGCTGGCTGCTAGGCAGCGTCTCCGAGCGGACGGCGGAGCGGGCGCCCGTGCCCACGCTTGTGGTGCGGAATGCCATGCCCTTCCGCGAATGGGCGCGTGGCAAGCGACCGCTGAAGGTCTTCGTCGCATTCAACTTCACCGCCACGGCGGAAGCCGCCCTGCGCTGGGTGAAGGCGCTGCTCGACATCGGCCCCTGTGAGGTGGTGGTCGGATATGTGGATTTCCCGCTGGAGGAAAGGGCGCGCCTCGGAGGCACCGGTCCCGTCCCTCTGGTGGGAAATCTGCCAGAAGTCCAAACCGTGTTGGAGCGCGATCTCAAGGCCCGGGCGACCGAGTTACTAGGAACGGAGAACTTCCGCATCCGCGTCGATGCGAACTGGGGCCAGCCCAACGCGCCGCTGGCGGCCATGGCCAAGCAACAGGGCGCGGACCTCATCGTGGTCGGCTCCCACCAATACCGCGGCTTCGAGCGGTTCTGGAACCTTTCCGTGTCCAGCGGAATTCTGCGCGACGCGGCCATGAGCGTGGCCGTGGTGCCCATGACTACCAAGGGACCAAGAGCTGTCGGCATCGCGCCGCCGTTGCGGCGGGTGATGGTGGCCACAGACTTTTCCGTCCTCGCCAATCACGCGATCCCACACGCCTACTCGCTGCTGCGTGGCGGTGGCACGCTGCACTTGGTATATGTGGCCCACCCGCATGAAATACCCGGCGGCGCGTTTCTCCGAGGGCCCGCCAACGCGAGCTTCAAGGCATCCCACGCCAAACACCTCCAATCCTGCGCTAACAAACTGCGCGCTTTGATCCCGCCCGAGGCCGCCGCCATGGGCATCACCACCGAAGTGGAGGTGGCCGAGCACGAGGACGTCGCCACGGGCATCTGCCAAGCGGCCGAGCGCTTCGCCGCGGATGCGCTCTGTTGCGCCACCCACGGACTATCAGGATTATCGAAGGCGCTGATGGGTTCTGTCGCGCAGAAAGTGCTGGCTCACGGCACCCGACCGCTGCTGCTCGTCCGGTCGGCGAATGAAACTTGAAATTCCCATTCATGAAAACGACCGAGGATCGGGCCTGGCACCACCTGCCGCTGGAAGAGACGGTGGGGTTCCTGAATGTGAATCCCTCCGTCGGTCTATCCGCAGGGGAGGTCGCCCGCCGACAGCGTGAATTCGGCCCGAACTGCGTCACGCCGCATCGCGGCACACCGGGGTGGATGAAGTTTCTCCAACAGTTCAACCAACCGCTCGTTTACATCCTCCTGCTTGCCGTGGGAGTCACCGCGCTGCTCGGCGAGTGGGTGGATTCTGCGGTGATTTTCGGCGTGGTGCTGATCAACGCGGTGGTCGGATTTCTCCAAGAGTCCAAGGCGGAGAAATCCATCGAGGCGCTCAGCCGGATGGTGACCACGGAGGCGACCGTGCGGCGCGACGGACGCAAGCTGAGGATTCCCTCCGAGGATCTGGTGCCGGGCGATGTCGTGCTGCTCCAAGCCGGTGACCGCGTGCCCGCCGACTTGCGGCTCTTCCAGGTGCGGAATTTGCATGTGGACGAATCCGCGCTCACCGGCGAGTCGCTGCCGGTGGCCAAACATCCGGATCCACTCGCGCCGGACACGATTCTGGCAGAACGGAAAAACCTCGCCTACGCCGGCACGCTGGTCACTGCCGGGCAGGCGGAGTGTCTCGTCTGGGGCATCGGCGACCAGACCGAGACCGGACGTATCGCCCGGCTCATTTCCAGCGCGGTGGACATGTCCACACCGCTGACCCTGAAGATCACGCGTTTTAGCAACCTGCTGTTACGGGTGATTCTGGCGCTGGCGGCGGTCACCTTCGCGCTTGGCATCGCGCGAGGGAACCCACCCGAGGAAATGTTCATGGCGGCGGTGGCGCTGGCGGTTGGAGCAATCCCCGAAGGACTGCCCGCCGCCGTCACCATCGTGCTCGCCATTGGTGTCTCACGGATGGCGAAGCGCCAGGCGATCATCCGCAAGCTGCCCGCCGTGGAGACGCTTGGCAGCACGACCGTGATCTGCTCGGACAAAACCGGAACGCTAACGAAAAATCAGATGACCGTGCGCGAAATCCTCGCGGGCGGAAAAGTCTATGAGGTCACCGGCACGGGCTATGATCCTGCCGGTGAGCTCCGCCTCGGCGGCGGCGCGGTGACTGTGTCGGAACATCCCGCGCTCGCGGAGTGCCTGCTCGCCGGGGTGCTCTGCAATGACTCGGTGATCCTTCACGAGGACGGCCACCGCACGGTGCAAGGTGATCCGACCGAGGCCGCCCTGCTCGTGGCGGCCGGAAAAGGCGGGCTGGTACATGCGGACGCACAGCGCGCGTCGCCCGTGCTGGACAGCATCCCTTTCGAGTCCGCACACATGTTCCGCGCCACGCTGCACGACTCGCGTCCGGGAAGGGTCATTTACAAGGTCGGCGCGCTCGAACGCCTGCTAGAACGATGTGCCGACGCGCTTGACGACGATGGTGCGATCATTGAACTCGACAAGGACGCTGCGCTCAATTCCGCCGAAGCGATGGCGGCGCGGGGACTGCGGGTGCTCGGCTTCGCGCGCCGCCGGATGGAGGCGGACCATGACAGGCTCGAGCACGCCCATGTCGCGGAACAGCTCACGTTTCTGGGAATTCAGGGGATGATGGATCCGCCGCGTCCCGAGGCCGTGTCCGCCGTGGATCGGTGCCAGCGGGCGGGGATCGCCGTGAAGATGATCACCGGCGACCATCTGGTCACCGCCCGCGCCATCGCCTCGCAGATCGGGCTGAAGGGCGGCGAGAAGGACGGAAAGCTCGTCGCACTATCAGGCCACGAGCTTGAGAAGATTCCCGACGCGGATCTGCCGGAAACCGCCGACCGCACCGCCGTCTTCGCCCGCGTCGCGCCGGAACAGAAGCTCCGCCTGGTGAAGGCGCTCCAGGCTTGTGGCCATGTTGTGGCGATGACCGGTGACGGCGTGAACGACGCACCCGCGCTCAAGCAGGCGGACATCGGCGTGGCCATGGGCATCGCTGGCACGGACGTGGCGAAGTCCGCCGCCGCGATGATTCTCACGGATGATAATTTCGCCTCCATCGAGGCGGCGGTGGAGGAAGGGAGAGGCGTTTTTGACAACCTGACAAAATTTATCGTCTGGACGCTGCCGACCAACGTGGGTGAGGCGATGATCCTGCTAACCGCGATTCTGTTCGGCACGGTGATGCCCGCGCTGCCGGTCCATTTATTGTGGGTGAACATGATGACCGCCGTATTGCTGGGCCTGATGCTCGTCTTCGAACCGAAGGAAGGTGATCTGATGGCGCGCCCGCCGCGCGACCCGAAGCGGCCGCTGCTGACGGGTTCCCTGTTGACGCGCACCGTGCTGTTATCGGTAGTGATGCTGGCGGGCGCGTTCTGGTTGTTATTCTGGGAGCTGGAGGCCGAGGGCAAGTCGGAAGCCGCCGCGCGGACGGCCGTTATCAATGTCATCGTGGTGGTGGAAATCACCTATCTCTTCAGTTGCCGCTCCCTGCATCACTCGATCTTCGCTATCGGCTGGCTCGCCAACCGGTGGGCGGTCGGCGGTTCGCTGGCGATGCTGGGCGCTCAGTTTCTGTTCACCTACGCACCAGTCATGAATACGCTGTTTCATACGGCTCCGATCAACGCCGGTTCCTGGCTGCGCATCGCCGGAGTGGCGGTGGTGGCGGTTGCCATTGTGGAGTTTGAAAAATGGATCCGTTACGGCGGCCGCCGCGGTGATCACGCCGTTCCGGAGTAGCACTCCGGCGGCCCATGAAAATTCTTCCGGTTCTTGCCGCCGTCCGCCGTGATCTTGAAAGCCCGCTGCCTTGCGCCAAGCACACGCGGTCCTCGTCCTCAATTTCCCGTGACTGGAACCCGCTCCGGAGGCGGACCGGCGCGATGACGGGAATTTGATTCCACGGGCGAAATAAATTTCGCGGTCCGCGAAATCCGGTTTATGAGTCCGCGCGGATGCCATTTCGACTTGAGAGCGATTACCAGCCCGAGGGAGATCAGGCGCAGGCGATTGCCAAGCTTTCGAAGTCGCTGGCGGCGGGGAACCCGCACCAGACCCTGCTCGGCGTGACCGGCTCGGGGAAGACGTTCACGATGGCGAACCTGATCAAAAACCACGGCAAGCCGACGCTGATCATGAGCCACAACAAGACGCTCGCGGCGCAGCTTTACTCGGAGTTCAAAAACTTCTTCCCGCACAACGCGGTGGAGTATTTCGTCTCGTATTTCGACTACTATCAGCCGGAAGCCTACATCCCGCGCAGCGACACCTACATCGAGAAGGACTCGGCGATCAACGACGAGATCGAGCGGCTGCGCCTGAGCACGATGGGCTCGCTGCTGACGCGGCAGGACACGATCGTGGTGGCGTCCGTTTCCTGCATCTACGGCCTGGGCTCGCCGGAGGACTATCAGAACATGATGGTGCCGGTGTGGACCGGCCAGAAGCTGACGCGCGAGGAATTCCTCAGCTCGCTGGTGGGCATGATGTTCGAGCGCAACGACATCGCCTTCGGCCGCGGGAAATTCCGGGTCCGCGGCGACGTGGTGGAAGTGCACCCGGCGTATCTCGACGAGACCGCGATCCGGGTGGAGTTCTTCGACGACGAGGTCGAGCGGATCACCAGCATCCACACGCTCACGGGCCATGCGATCGACCGCCTGGAGTCGCACACGTTTTTCCCCGCGAAGCAGTTCGTGACGCCCGGCGACAAGATGAAGCGGGCGATGGTGGCGATCCGGCAGGAGGCGAAGGATCAGATCGCGAAGTTCGAGAAGGAGGGGAAATTGATCGAAGCGCAGCGGCTGCGGATGCGCACGGATTACGATCTGGAAATGATGGCGGAGATGGGATTCTGCCAGGGCATCGAGAATTACTCGCGTCACATCACCGGTCGCGAGCCGGGCGCGCGGCCATACACGCTGCTGGATTTCTTTCCGCGGGATTTCCTGCTGCTCGTCGATGAAAGCCACGCGACGATCCCGCAGGTCGGCGGGATGTACGAGGGCGACAAGAGCCGCAAGACGGTGCTGGTGGATCATGGTTTCCGGCTGCCGAGCGCATTGGATAATAGGCCGCTGCGCTTCGAGGAGTTCATGCAGATGACCGGCCAGCGCGTCTATGTCTCTGCGACGCCGGGGCCGTTTGAAATCGTCAACTCGCGGCCGGAGAACAAGACCTTCATCCCGGTGAAATCGAAAACCGCGGAGGGCAACATCCCGCTGTTTGATTTCAAAAAAATCAAGGTCAAGCCGAGCGGAAATGACGAGCCCGTGGAAAATTTCGACCCGATCCGGCGCGGCACGCCGCTGGTGGTGGAGCAGATCATCCGGCCCACCGGCCTGCTCGATCCGGTGTTGATCCTGCGCCCGCTCAAAGGCCAGATCGACGAGACCATCGAGCTCTGCCGCCAGCGCGTCGAGCGTCACGAGCGGGTGCTGGTGACGACGCTCACCAAGAAAACCGCCGAGGATCTCGCGGAGTATCTGACAGGCACCGGGCTGAAGTGCCGCTACCTCCACTCCGACATCGACGCGGTCGAGCGGGTGGAAATTTTGCGCCAGCTGCGGGCGGCGACTTTCGACATCCTGATAGGAATCAACCTGCTGCGGGAAGGACTGGATCTGCCGGAAGTCTCGCTGGTCTGCATCCTCGACGCGGACAAGGAAGGCTTCCTCCGCAACGAGACCTCCATGATCCAGACCGCGGGCCGCGCCGCCCGTCACATCGGCGGCGAGTGCGTGCTGTTCTGCGACAAGATCACCGACTCGATCCAGGCGCTCATCGATATCACGGAGCATCGTCGCAGCCGCCAGCAGGCACATAACGAGGAGCACGGCATCACCCCGCAGAGCGTGAAACGCGCATTGCAACACAGCCTCCACACCCACGAACACGCCAAGGAACACGCCGACAAGCTCAACAGCTCGATGGTCGCCGACGACATCGGAACTTACGACAAGCTGCGGGTGATTTCCGAGCTGGAGGAAGAAATGCGCGAGGCGTCTTCGCGGTTAGAGTTCGAGCGCGCGGCCCATCTGCGGGACCAGATCGCCTCGTTGAAGGACGACTCCCCCGCCCCGCCGATGAAGCCGGTGAAATACCCGGCCGGGAAGAAGGGGCGCGGACGGAAGACTTGAGTGCGGCGCGACAACGCTTCACATGTTGATCCGTGGGAAATTCTCTTCGTCATGAAAACGCCCTAAAGGGCTGGACTACTTACGAAGATTGGCCTCTCACGAGTGCCCTTCGCGGCCCAGGTGGCGGCGGCGGATTTCCTCACCCGCCCCGTCGAGAATGATGTCGGCCACCCTCACCCGGATGGCGGGATCGCGCGGGTGAACGGGACTTCCCCGGCGCTCGCCTTCCAGCCAGCACTCGTCGCGGACAATTTGGGCGACCTCGGGAAGCTCTTCCCGGATCACTTCGGACTCGGTGTTCATAAGACCAGTTTGGTTTGGGGTGGGTGGACATGGAGCATACGGCAATCGCTAAATCCGGTCAAGTTGTCGATGCCACCCCTCCCCCCCGCGTCCAGCGCGGTCCAGCGTTTGAAAAATTTCATTCAAATCCGGAAAGTTTCGCGCTAGAAACGGCAAAACTCCCTCGTTTAAAAACCCATGCCCCGCATCACGATCACCGTTCCTGAGAAAAACGCCCAGCCCTACCGCTTCCAACTGGACCGCCAGATGGTCACCTTGGGGCGCGGCAGCGACAACGACATCGCGATCGAATCCGGTTCGGTCTCGGTGCATCACGCGGAAATGCGCCGGGTCGAGGGCGGTTATGAACTCCATGACGCCGGCTCGACGAACGGCATCAAGCTCGACGGAGTCCGCTACGAGGTGATCCCGCTGCACAGCGGCTCGACGGTGAAAATCGGCGACGTTTCCTTTGATTTCGCGCTCAGCGAAGAGGAATCCGAGGCACTTGCCCGTGAAAAGCCGCCCGAGCCGTCGCCGATCACGCGCGAGGCGGAACTGCCCGCCAAGCCGCCCCGCCAACCCACCCCATCCGGCGGCAGTGGTTTTGGCGCGATCCTAATCTTCCTGATTCTCGCGGCAGGGGCGTTTTTCGCGGGTCTGGCAATCCGGCACCAAAAAGACACCGGCGAATCACTGATCCAGGCGATCAAGGCAAAGACTTCGGTCAAAGCCTCGCCCGCCCCCTCGGTCGCGCCCGCGCCGGTGAAGTAAAATTCAGTCCCGCGCCCATCCCCAGCAACCTGGCTTCGGGCTTTACAACCAGAAGCGCAAGCGAGGCCGCACCAAGGTGCCGAGCCTGCCGTCTTGGCAACGCTCCATGACTTCCAGCGCCGCCCTCAAGCGCGTCATTGGCTGACCTGACCAACCCTTCCCTTCACACACAACGGCCCTGCGGTTGATCCCGGGACGCCGGATCCCACATAGATGTATCCGGCGCGTCCCAACCACCGCAGCGCCTGTCATCCCGCCCCATTGGGTGGGGACAGCCCCTCACGCCTCTTTCAGATGAAATGGCTCTGGCCGCTGACGGCGGTGGTCCAATCCCGGGCTTGCTTTGCGGCAACTCATTCCATTGATTGAGTGCTCAAACATCATGGTCACTCAGGCACAAATTGCCGAAAAACTCGGAATCTCTCGCCAACTGGTCACCTTCGCCCTCGCCGGCTATCCGCAGGTGGCCAAGGAGTCCCGCGAGCGGATCCAGGCGGCGGCTTTGGAAATGGGCTACCGCCCGAATCCCCACGCACGCGCCTTGAAGCGACAGAGGACCGGCATCATCGCCCTGTGGATCCCGGACCAAATCTCGACCCACTACACCCACGTCGCCCGCGAACTGGGACGCTTGGTGAAACAGTCCAAACACGAGCTGATCATCTCGGAAGTCGGCGCCGCGGACATGAAACAAATCTGGACCCATGTCCCGGTTGACGGCATCTGCGCCGTGGACGCTTCAAAGGCGGTGCAGCTCGAACTCAAGGCATTGGCCGCAAAGTCCGTCCCGGTCGTCAGTCTGGGAACCTACAGTTCGCTGGAAACCGACAACGTCCAGGTGGATATGGAGTCGGGAACCATGGAAGCGATGCAACATCTCATCGGGGCCGGATTCCGCCGCATCGCCCACGCCACTTTCGTGCGCAAAAACATCGCCGGGGAAAGCCGCAGGATCGGCTACACCAAGGCGATGCGCGAGGCCGGCCTGAAGCCGGAGTTCATCTACTATCCGCTCAGCGAACGGCAACGCCCGGTCGCCCGCCAATTGATCCTGGAATACATCCGCCAGCACGGCCGGCCCGAGGCGATCTTCTGTCACTCGGACGATGCCGCGCTCGGAATCTATCGGGGCCTCTGCGACGCGGGAATCCGGGTGCCCGCCGACATCGCCTTGGTCGGCTGCGACGGCATCGAGGACACGGAATACCTGGAATGCCCGTTGACCACCCTCGTGCAACCGGTCGCCGAGATGTGCACGACGGCCTGGCAGTTCCTGCAAAACCGCCTCGCGGAACCTGCGATTCCACTCCAGCACTCACTTTTGCCACTCAAGCTCGCCATCCGGGACTCGTCCTTGCACACGGCCAGAATCCGCGATTTCCCATCCAACGAGGAAACCACCTGAAAATTTAGCACGAGCTAACTTCAGATTGACTCCACCCCCTCCGATCCAACAAGCTAGCGCCACGGCAAGACGCGATTGGGAGTTTCAAGGCGTTTTTGGAAGCCCTAAGCCACAGCACAAACCCGTATGACTGATTCACCAAAAAGCGGCTCGCAAGCGGGCTACAACCGCCTTCTCATCCTCGTCGCCGGGCTGGGCGGACTGCTCTACGGGATCGACATCGGGATCATCGACCCCGCGCTCGGCTACCTCGGCAAAACGATTTCCATGACCGAGGAAAACAAGTCGATCATCGTCGCGGCGGTGTTCGGCGGCTCGATGTTCGCCTCGGTCATCGCCGGCTTTTTCGCGGACCTCTTGGGCCGCAAGCTGATGATGTTGGTCAGCGCGGTGATGTTCGTCGCCAGCGTCGCCATCATCTTCACCTCGCAAACCTATGTTCCCCTGCTGCTCGGCCGCATCCTCCAAGGCATGAGCGGCGGCGTCATCGCGGTGGTGGTGCCGCTCTATCTGGCGGAGTGCTTGAAGGCCGACGCGCGCGGCAAGGGCACCTCGATTTTCCAATTCATGTTGACCTTCGGCATCGTGGTGGCCGCCTTCATCGGCGACCACTATACCAAAAACGCGGAGGCCGCCATCGACCTCGCCCAAGGCAACCAGGAGGCCGTCATCGCCGCCGCCAACCACGCCTGGCGCGGCATGTTCCTGTCGGTGATTTACCCGGGAATCCTGTTCCTGATCGGAGGTTTCTTTCTATCGGAATCACCGCGCTGGCTCTACCGCAAGGGTCGCAAGGATCAGGCGCGGGCCGCGATGCTGCGTTCCCGCACTGTCGCGGAGACTGACTTCGAACTGGCGGAACTGGAGACCGCGCTCGCCCACGAACACGCCAAGCCGAAAATCTCGCTCACCGATTCGTTTGGCGAAATCTTCACCCAACGGAAATACATCGTCCCGTTCCTCATCGCCTGCGTCATCCTGGGCTGCAACCAAGCCACCGGCATCAACTCGATCCTCGGCTTCATGACCACCATCCTCCAACAGGCTGGCCTCGCCGCAGAGGCCGCCTCGCAAAGCGGTCTCTGGATCAAAATCCTCAACTGTGTGATGACCGTCGTCGCCGTGATGCTGGTGGACAAGAAGGGCCGCAAGTTCCTTCTCAAGCTGGGAACCGGCGGTATCATCGTCTCGCTGCTGCTCGGCTCCGCGGTGTTCTACTCGTTCGAGTCCAAGCGCGTGGATGTCGCGGAAAAAGTGAGAACCCTGATCGTGGACAACAAGCTCACGCTGGATGTCCCCACCGCGGATCTCGGCAAGGTCGTCGATGACGGACAGCCCCTGCAGCTTTCCATCCTCTATGCTTACGGCAAAAAACAAGGCATCGCCGTGGGCATCAGCAACGACCCGAAGGTCAGGACCATCGCCATCTCACTTCCTGATAGTGACAAGGAGAACGCCGGCAAGCCGCTGGAAATCCTCCGCGCCAAGGCCGGTCCCGTGCCGACCCGCCAGACCGGCATCCTCGTCGCCATCTGCCTCGCGGTGTTCATCACCTTCTTCTCGGTTGGACCCGGCGTGTGTGTCTGGCTGGCTCTATCCGAATTGATGCCCACTCGCATCCGTTCGGTCGGCATGGGGTTCGCGCTGTTGATCAACCAGGGGGTTTCCACCGGTATCGCCGCGTTCTTCCTGCCCATCGTCGGCTACTACGGCTACTTCGCCATGTTCGGATTCTGGGCCGCCTGCACGGTGGTTTACTTCATCACCGCCGCCTTCTTCCTGCCGGAAACCAAGGGCAAGACGCTTGAGGAAATCGAGGAATACTTCGAAGGCAAAAAGCCCGCCTAACTCCCACCCCTGATCGCCATGTCGTCATCACTCCAACCTGCCATCAAAGCCCCGCTCGACCCCGGCTTCCTGCCCGCGGTCCTGTTCAACCGTCATTACGTGCAAACCGCCCGCGCTTCCAGGCAGGCCGTACCGCTGGTGCTCGGCCTCGAGCGCGAATGCGGGCTGGTCTCGCGCTTCGAGACGGTCGTCAATCCCACCGCGGATGCCGAGACGCTGCTCTACGTCGAGCGCATCGTGAAATTCCTGCTGTGGGCCCGTGGCGGTTGGAAACTCCACGTCGGCGGCCCCAAGGTCATCGGCGAATTCATCCGCAAGACCTACTCGGCCCGCGGCGCGCGCAAGTTCGATTGCCAGATGATGGAACTTGCCTATGGCAAGAAATTTGAAGTCGTCCTGACCACCGCTAACAAGGTTCCCGCGGCCAAGGACATGCAGGTCGCCGCCGGCGGCCATCTCAAGGGCTGCCGCATCGGCTTCGACCTTGGTGCCAGCGATTACAAGGTCTCCGCCGTGGTGGATGGTGAGGCGATCTTCACGGAAGAAACCCCGTGGGACCCGAAGAACCAGGCCAACCCGGAATACCACTACCACAACATCTCCGCCGCGCTCCACCGCGCCGCGGCGCGCATGCCGCGCGTGGACGCCATCGGCGGCAGTTCCGCGGGCATCATCGTGGACAACGAAATCCGCGTGGCCTCCCTGCTGCGGTCGATTCCCAAGAAACTGTTCCCGCAAGCCGCCGCCGTCTTCAAGCGCATCCAGAAAGAATGGAACGTGCCGGTCGTGGTGATGAACGACGGCGACGTCACTGCCCTCGCCGGCGCACTCTCGCTCCAACAGACAGGCATGTTGGGCGTCGCCATGGGATCGAGCGAAGCCGCCGGTTTCATGGATAAAAAAGGCCGCATCCTCGGCTGGCTCAACGAGCTGGCATTTGCTCCTGTCGATTACAACCCGAAGGCCGCAGCCGATGAATGGTCCGGCGATACCGGCGTCGGCGCCTTGTATTTCTCGCAGCAAGCCGTCAACAAGCTGCTGCCAGCCGCCAAGATCAAGCTGCCGGCGAAAATGGATCTACCGGAACGCCTCGTGGAGGTCCAGAAACTGATGGCCGCCGGCGACGAACGGGCCGCGAAGATCTATGAAACCATCGGCGTCTATCTCGGCTACTCGATCCCGCATTACGTCGATTTCTACGACTTCGCGCACATGCTCATCCTCGGCCGCGTGACCACCGGTGCCGGGGGGGACATCGTCCTAACCAAAGCGCGTGAGGTTCTGGACTTGGAATTTCCGGAAGTCGCCTCCAACATCGCGATTCACGTGCCGGACGAGAAGACCCGCCGCGTGGGCCAGGCCGTGGCCGCCGCCAGCCTGCCAAAAACCAAGAAATGATTTTATGAAACTGCACCATTCCACCGCGGATATTTTCATTCCCGACCACCAGCCCGAGGCCGAGGCGTTCCGTCGCATCACCCACCTCGGGATTGGCGCCCATCAGGACGATCTCGAGTTCATGGCGTTTCACGGCATCCTGACCTGCTTCGCCAGCCCGGAAAAATGGTTCGGCGGCGTGACCTGCACCAACGGCGCCGGCAGCTCACGCTCCGGCCCTTACGCGGCTTTCACCGACGGGCACATGATGACCATCCGCCGCCAGGAGCAAAACACCGCGGCCGTGATCGGCGGCTATGCGGCGATGGTCCAGCTCGACTATCCTAGCAGCAGCGTGAAAAGCCCGTCCGCCCAGGAGTTGAAAAACGACCTCAAGGAAATCCTCCTCGCGAGCCAACCCGAAGTCGTCTACACCCACAATCCCGCGGACAAACACGACACCCACATCGGCGTCACCATCGCCGCCTTGCAGGCGATGCGCGAACTGCCGAGCGAACAACGGCCGAAGCAGGTCATCGGCTGCGAAGTCTGGCGCAACCTCGACTGGCTGCCGGACTCCGACAAGGTCCTGATGGATGTGAGTGGCCGCGACAACCTGGCCGCCGCCCTCAATGGCGTTTTTGACTCACAGATCGCCGGCGGCAAGCGCTACGACCTCGCCACCCTCGGCCGCCGCGCCGCCAACGCCACGTTTTTCGATTCCCACTCGACCGACCAAGCCACCCAGCTCATCTTCGGCCTGGACCTCACGCCGCTCGTCGCCGACGAGACGATCGACATCGCGGATTACACCTGCGAACTCATCGTGCGATTCAAAGAAGACGTTAGAAACAAACTCGCCGCCCGCTTGGGCAATGCCTCATGGAAATCATCATCCGAGAAACTGCCGTAAGCGCCACCGGCATCGCCGCGCGCATCATTGCCAAGCTGCTGCGGGACAAGCCCCACGCGGTGCTCGGCCTCGCCACCGGCAGCACTCCCCTGCTGCTCTATCGAACGCTCATCGACATGAAGCTCGATTGGAGCAAGGTCACCACCTTCAACCTGGACGAATACATCGGCCTGCCGCGCGAGCATCCGCAGACCTACCACAGCTTCATGTGGGAAAACCTGTTCCAGCACGTCAATATTTCCAAGGACCGCGTCCACATCCCCGATGGCAACGCCGCGGACATCCCGGCGTCCTGCGCGGACTACGAAGCACGCATCCGCGAAGCCGGCGGCATCGACTTACAAGTGCTAGGCATCGGTACCGACGGCCACATCGGCTTCAACGAGCCGACCTCGTCGCTGGCCTCGCGCACCCGCATCAAGACGCTCACCCGCCAGACGCGGGAGGACAACGCCCGCTTCTTCGGCAGCGAGAGCGCGGTCCCGCACCACGTCATCACCATGGGCATCGGCACCATCATGGAAGCGCGGACGAACCTGTTGTTAGCCTTTGGCGAAAACAAGGCCCGCGCCATCGCGGAAACCGTCGAGGGCCCGATCACATCGGTCAACCCGGCCTCCGTCCTGCAAATGCATCCGGTGGTCAAGGTGTGCCTCGATGAAGCGGCCGCCGGCGACCTGAAACGGGCGGACTACTACCGCTGGGTTTACGACAACAAGCCGGCGTGGCAGACATTCTGAGTGGCGGACCTCACGCCTGCGGTTCGCCCTGTTTTCGCTTGGGCTCCAGCAGCTCCAGGTAGTTCGCCGCGGCTTGGCCGAGATCCGACTTCGGATCGATGTCGCGCATCCTTTCGAGCAACGGCTTCACCGACGGCTTCTTTTCGGGCCACCGCTGATAGAGCGCGAAACGGGCGGCGATGCACAGGCCACGAAAAGCATAACGGATCATCAGCGGGAGTGGGTGAGTGGTTATTGCAGCTTGCGCCCGTAAACGCGGATGCCTGCGAGGTGGAAGAACTCGTTGCGATCGTCATCGCGCTCCGCTTTCACGTAGAGAACCCGCGTCGCCTTGCCGGAAAGCGGGATGCGCCACGGGCCGACCGGATCGGTGGTTCGGAAAACTTCAGTCCAAGTGCCGCCATCTTCGGACACCGAAACTTTCAGCGGCATCTGGCGGTGGCTGTTCTGGCCGTAGTCGGTGCCGAGGATGACGATGCCGCTGACATCGCCGAGTTTGCCAAGCCTGACCACCGCATTCGGCGCAAACCACAGCTTCGAGGTCGATTGTATGCCGAGCACTTTTTCAAAGAAACCCAGCGCCCTAACCGGATCCTCGCCGAGCGCCTTCGCCTGGGCGTCCAGCGCCTTGTCGTAGGCCCACATCACCGGCCCGTCCTGCTTCGCGATCATCTCGTAATACTTCAGGAAAAACGCCTCGCGTCGATCCGCGTCCAGCGCCTCCATCGCGGGCTCCTGGATCCGGGAGAGTATCTCCCAAGCGCTTTCCGGATAGGCGGCAAGCGCCGTGGAAACCGCTTTTCCGATGATCTCCCATGATTCGGCAGTCGGCTCGCGCGAGTCCTTGAGGAAATCCACCGACTCGATCCAAACGGGGAAATTGAACGGCTGGGCCTCCAACGCGGCGGCGTAGGCCAACTCGGCATGCTCAGGGTTCTTTTCCTTCAATGCACGAGCCTGCCAGACATGGGCCATGCATTTCGCGTAGGTCTCGCGGTCGCCCAGCACCTTTTCCTGGAGGACGAGCTGGATCATGTTTCACCAACAAAACCGTGCCTCAACGGCGCGACTAATTCCTGTCCTCGTGGCAGGAATTCGCGCCCGATGTGCCGTTCGCGGGATTCACCCTCGCCCAGTTCGAGGAGGAATCCACCAAGCCACTCGATGTCCGCAAGGAGATGGTGGATGCCAAAACCCAGGTCAAAGGCTTGAAGCGGAATCAAGCGGCGTTGCAAAACGGAAACAAAGGGGTCGCCGGTCCGCAAGGGCCGGCGGCCTTTCCGTTGGCTCTCCAACAAATCACGAGCGCGCCAGCAAGTGAATTCCCGGGTGGATTCAAGCCAAATGCCGAAATTCACCCGCAGAAAATCCCCATCGACGACCCGGATCTCGCACTGTTGGCTCCGGGGAAGAGCGATCTGTGATTTTTCAGACCGTTTGCGTGGATGGGGTCCTCGAGGAAAGGTGGCGCAGGGAATAGAAGCGCTCGAAGATTTTCTCCCGCGCGTAGTCCGGGACGCCGG
Organism: Verrucomicrobiales bacterium; assembly: GCA_041306405.1. Classification (GTDB taxonomy): domain Bacteria; phylum Verrucomicrobiota; class Verrucomicrobiia; order Verrucomicrobiales; family Akkermansiaceae; genus Luteolibacter. The sequence continues at coordinate 22,549 of JBFZFJ010000088.1, forward strand.
GGCCGTGGTCACGAACGGATAGAACGACGTTTCCGCCGCTGGATTCCACATCGATATCCACCGCGCCGCCGCGCGGCGAGAAGTCGATGGCGTTTTCCAACAGATTCGTCACCGCCGCGCGGAGGATGAACGAGTCGCCGCGCAGCAGGACGGGCGACGCCTCGGCCCGGTCGGCGAGCTGGACGCCGGCGACTTCCGCCAGCGGCCGCGCCTGGTCGATGGCGCGGGCGTATTCGGTGATTTTCCCGATGGGATGGAACAGCCAGAGAAACACCGCGCCGATGAGAAACAGAATGCCGCCGCCGATCATCCCGCAGGCGGTGTAGATGATCCGCTGCCGTTCGCGCACCAACGGCAGCACGTCCGCCTGGGCTTTGTAAACGGTGAGCACGCCGTCGGGCTTGGCGGGATTTCCAACCGGCGCGGCGACGTAAAGCACCGAGGTTGTCGAATCGTTTTCACGGTCACGACTGCTGCGCGCGCCATACTTCCCGGCCAAGGTCCGCGCCACGTCACGCTTGGTCGCGTAGTCCCCGCCCTCGCGGCGGCCTCCGTCCGAGTCGAAAACCACCACGCCCTTCGAATCCGTCAGATAGACGTGAATCCCGACCGTCCGCTTGGTGTGTTCGAAAATCCGGGCTTCGATTTCCCGCCGATGCGCTCCGGCGAAAGCGTTGCGGAGTTCATCGGCTTTGAAGACATCGACGGCGACGACTTCCGCCAGCAGGTTCGCCGTGACAGTGGATGCGCATCGCGGACGTGTCATGGTGCAGGATCTGCGGGTTTCCGGAAGCCGGGGGCAAAGGAGTCCGAGTCTGCGAGCGGCGGCGGATCGCCCGCACCCGTGCCACGATTTCCCGCGGCGAAAACGGCTTGGTCACGTAGTCGTCGCCGCCGAGCTCGAGGCCGAGAATCCGGTCCACCTCGCCGTCACGCGCGGTTAGAAACAGCACCGGGATCGACGACGTTTCGCGCAGGCGGCGGCAGGCGGCGGCAGACATCGAGCCCGGTCATGTCCGGCAGCCCGATGTCGAGGATCGCGAAATCAAAAGCCTCCCGCCCCGCCGCCGCCAGGGCGTCCGTGCCGGTCAGCGCGTGGACTACTTCGAAACATTCCGTTTCGAGCGCATAAACGAGCGTGTCGGCGATCGCCGGTTCATCTTCAACCAATAGGACGCGGGGCATTCCTGATTCCAACCCCTCCCCGTGAAATGCCAATGAAGAAAGCGTGAAATTTCAAATCATCCCGTCGCGGCACCCAGCCTGATCGACAGCCACACGCCGGTCGCGTCGATGCAGACATTTGTGCTCACCGGGCGGCCTGACGCTGTTCTGTCCGGTCGGCGCATATGTGCTGATGAACCACTGGCAGCGGCGTGATGTGTTCGAGCGCGGCGGCTTGTTCCTCACGGGCGGCGGCGCGGTCGTCCATGTGTTGGAGGCGCGAAAAAGTTCAATCGGTGGGGATGGCGTGGACCAAGTGGCGGAAATCCGCCATCCGTGAAATGGATATTGCAATTTGGAACACTCCCCTCCAAATTGCACCAGCCTACGTTGATCCAGGCAGTTTCGGAATCGTTGGCCGGGAGGATCGGTTGGTTGGAGTTGGATCCGCTGACGGCGGCGGAAACCGGTTTGCCGCTGGCGAAGCACTGGCTGGCAGGTGGTTTTCCGGAAGCATTGCGCGGGAATTTCCGAAACTGGTGGGAACCCTACCTCTCCACGGTGCTGCAACGGGATCTTGCGGCCTACGGTTTCCGTCCGGATGCGGTTTTTCTGCGCCGCTTGCTGACGATGCTTGCGACGCAACAGGGCGGACTGCTGAACATGTCGGCGCTGGGAAGCTCGCTCGGCGTGAGTCACCACACGGTGGAGCACGGTCTGAATTTATTGGAAGGCGTGTTCCTGATCCACCGCTTGCCGGCTTTTTTCCGCAACATCCGCAAGCGTTTGGTCAATGCTCCAAGGGTTTACATTCGCGATACGGGTCTGCTGCATCATCTGCTGCATATCTCGACTGCCGCGGATCTGGACAATCACGCGGGTCGTGGTGCGAGTTGGGAGGGTTTCGTGATCGAGGACATTGTTCGCCGGGAGTTGTTGGCGCATCCATTCACTCAATGTTCCTTCTGGCGCACCGCGACGGGGCTGGAAGTGGATTTGGTGCTGGATCGAGGCCCCCGGAGAATCGCCATCGAGATTAAGGCGAACAGCGCGGGAAACCCGCACGATGCCAGGAAACTGGAAGCCATGCTCGATGACATCGGAGCCTCGGAAGGCTGGCTGGTCGGGATGGGTGGGGAGTCCATCCAGCTCAATCAAAGAGTCAGGTCGGTGTCCTTGGATCAAGTGCCGGATTGGTTGCCATGAACGCCTCAGAACCCCACACCGATTGGATTCCTCAAATCACCGGTATCCCTGAACCTTCCATGATCGTCATGCCAATGTTATCCACGCCGCTGCTGTTGCGGCGCAAAAGAGTTTAGTAGCTGAGGATGGCGTGGACCGGGTGAGGCGCGAGCTTGGCGCGGCCCTGGAGGAAACCTAACTCGATGAGGACGGAGATGCCGACGATGTTGGCACCGAGTTCGTCGAGGAGTTTCACCGCCGCGGCGGCGGTCCCGCCGGTGGCTAGCAGGTCATCGACGAGCAGGATGGACTCGCCGGGGAGGATCGCGTCCTCGTGGAGCTCGACGATGGAGTCGCCGTATTCGAGCGAGTAGGCGGTCTGGCGGGTTTTCCACGGCAGCTTGCCCTTTTTGCGGACGGGGACGAAGCCCGCGCCGAGGCGGTCGGCAACGGCGGCAGCGAAGATGAAGCCGCGGGCGTCGATGCCGACAACCTTGTCGATCTTCACGTCGCCCGCCGTTTCGCAGAGCAGGGAGATGGACTCGCGGAAGAGTTTGCCGTCGGCGAGGATGGGGGTGATGTCCTTGAAGATGATGCCGGGTTTCGGGAAATCGACGACGTCACGGATGGCGGCGCGGAGGGAGTCGGCTTTCATTTCGACCGGAGGCTAGCCGACGCGGGCGGGGATGGGAAACGCTAAAAGGGTGACACGGGCATTCGACTCCGTGCTCGTCGGCAACATCAACAACGCGAACGACGCGGCGACGGGCTCGGTCTACGGCGCGGTGGCTTACGCCTACAGCATCGCGAAGAACGAGACGACCATCTCGCAGGATGCCGAGTTCCTTAATGCGGCGTCCAAGACCGACAGCTACGGGCTCTACAGCACGTTCATGACCACCAGCAGCATCAACGGCATTTCGCGGAGCGGTTCATCCGGCGCTTTCACCTATTCCGTGGCAGCGGACAGCGGCAACAGGCCGATAGCTGGTTCGATGCGGCGCGTTTTTGCAACTGGCTGCAGAACGGCCAGCAGACCGACGCGGGTGCGGCACTCACGGCGGAATCGGGAGCCTACACGCTGAATGGCGCGACCAGCGGCGCCATCACCAAGAACGTGGGAGCCACGGTCTGGATACCGAGCGAGAGCGAGTGGTATAAGGCGGCGCATTATGCCCCGAACAAGGGCGGTGCCGAAGTCGGCGGCTACTGGGCGCAGGCGACGCAGAGCGATACGATCACGACCAACGACATCGGTGTGGCGGGCGCGGCGAACTACGGCGATGCGAATGGATACGCGATTTACACGGGAGGCGTGTCATGGGCAATCACGAATGTCGGCGCGTATGGTCTGAATTCGGACAGCGCGTATGGGACCAACGACCAGGCGTGGAACGTGAAGGAGTGGAACGATGCCGTGGTTGGTGGTTCGTCGCGCGGGCTGCGTGGCGGCGCGTGGGGCAGCAACTCCGACTTCCTGCCCGCGTCCTACCGCCTCGACGACGCGCCCTCGAACCATTACTTCCTCATCGGGTTTCGTGTCGCCAGTGTCCCCGAGACCTCAGCAGGCCTGTTGACGATGTTGTCAGCTAGCGCGTTGCTTACCAGAAGACGTCGTTCTCCCCTTTGATCTTTTGCTCTTTCACCCTTTTTCTTCCTCTTCGTAGGTGGCGCGCTCTCGCCGAAAGCGCAGGCCAATGAGGAGGGTTGTAGCGGCGGTCTGCGACCGTCGATAGCGAGTGAAGAAGCGCGTAAGCTCTTTCTCACTGGCTGCGACGCTCATAGAGACGCCGCTACAAACCCCTCCGCCGCAGGCGGACGAAATTTGTTTGCACAAAATGAAGCCACTTGGTCCCGAAGCCCCCGTCGTGCTGGTAAAATGGTATGACTACTCCAAATGGCTGCTGGAGCGCGTGGAGAACTTCCCCAAGAGCCAGCGCTTCGTGCTCGGCCAGCGGCTGTCGGAACAAGCGATGGATGTGCTGCGCTGGACCGTCCGCATGGCCAAGGACCGCAAGCTCTTCACCGCCGCGCAATTCGAGTTCAGCGCCCGCGCCCTTCCGCGACCGGGTGGTCCATCATGCGCAGGTTCGGGTGCTGGAACCCTTGTTCGAGCCGCGTTTCCTGGAAGATGGTAGCGCGAGTGAAGGCCGTCCCCGGTGCATGGACTGCGGGAACAGGGAAGCCCCGCCAGCGCCGCCAGCACTTGGTGGGAAGGCTGCTTGAAGTGTTGCCCTGAGCTTGATCTGAAGATTGTTCATCCACTCCATGGCGGGATGAACACAAGAGGCGAAATGAATTTCGCGGTCCGTTGGTAGGACCGCGATAACCACGTCACTTCGACTGCTCAAGCATCCGCTGCAACGGCAGTTCGGCTCGGGCGCGGAGGGATTCCTCCATCTCCACGCGGGGCTGGAGGGTGTCCAGGCAGTCGCGGAGTTTCTGAAGGGTGTTCATTTTCATGTAGCGGCAGTCCGCGCAGGCGCAGCGGTCGGTGGGGCCGGCGATGAGGTTCTTGTCCGGACACTCCTTGCGCAGGCGGTGGAGCATGCCGCTCTCGGTGACGACGATGATGTCCTTGACCGGCGCGTTCTTGCAGTAGCTCACCATTTTCTCGGTCGAGCAAACCTCATCGGCTAACAAGCGGACGGCCTGGGTGCACTCGGGGTGGGCGACGACGAGGGCGTCCGGGTATTCGGCTTTGATCTTGTTGATCGAGTCGCGGGTGAACTCGACGTGGACGTAGCAGTTGCCTTTCCACAGGTCCATCTTGCGGCCGGTCTGCTCCATCACCCAGGCGCCGAGGTTTTCGTCGGGGACGAAAAGGATGGGTCTATCTGCGGGCGCGAGGTTGACGATTTTCACCGCGTTGCCGGAGGTGACGATGACGTCGCAGAGGGCTTTGACGCCGCCGGAGCAGTTGATGTAGGCGATGACGTAGTAGTTCTTTTCCGCGTTCGCCTTGAGAAAGGCTTCCAGCTGGTCGGCGGGGCAGGATTGTTCGAGCGAGCAGCCGGCGTCGGCGTCCGGGAGGACGACGATTTTCCCGGGGTTCACGATCTTGGCGGTCTCGGCCATGAAGTGGACGCCGCAGAAGACGATGACGTCGGCATCGGTGTCCTTGGCATGATAGGCGAGGCCTAACGAGTCGCCCACGTAGTCGGCGACGTCCTGGATGTCGCCGGTCTGATAGTTGTGGGCGAGGATGACGGCGTTCCGGGCCTTTTTGAGGGCGAGGATTTCCTCCTTGAGATCGAGGGCGGCGGGCATGGCGAAATTTGAAATTTGAAATTTCAGATAGGAGAAGTCGCGACGGGCTCGGGGATCATCTCGATGGTGCCGGTGTGTTTGGCGCCGGGTTTGACGATGAGCGAGGTGGTGCGGACGAGGCCTTGAAGGTGGGCGCGCTTTTCGAGGGTGACGGGGCCGGAGCAGGAGATCTGGCCGCGGACGTTGCCGTCGATGAAGGCGCTGGCGGCGGTGACGGGATTGAGAAACTCGACGCGCGAGCCTTTTTCGACGCGGAGGTTCCGGCATTGGACGTCGCCGGTGATTTTGCCGTGGCTGCGGATGATCAGGTCGCCGGAGCATTCGACCGAGCCGGCGAGCTCGCCGAGCACGGTTAGGTTGTGACACTTGAGGGTGACGCCGGAGACTGTTCCGGATTTCTGGATCACGACGTCGCCACAGGTCTGGATGCGGCGGTTCCAGTGCTCGGTGATGTCGTAACTGAGCAGGCTGATGTAGCCGCTGCATTTCGGGCACTGGCTGGACTGGGCGTCGCCGACAGTCGAGTAAGAGTGACCGCAGCCGAAGCAAGTGATCTCGCGCGGCGGCTTGGCGGGGTTGAAGAGCCGCATCAGGAAGGACTGCGGCACCGGCACGACGGGGCCGCGGCGGAGGAATGGCTGCGCGGGCGCTTGCGGCGGCGGCTCGGGTTCCGGGTCGGAATCCTTGCGCGGCACGGCGAGCCGGGTGACCGGGTGTTTCCTAACGACACCTTTGCCTTCGCGGACCTGGAAATTGGCGCGGCAGGCCCGGCATTGCGTGGAAACCACGAGTGCGGGCTCGAACTGCAGTTTCCCGCACTCCGGGCAAGCTACCTCGATGCGATGGCGCTGGGGCTCATCGGCCATGGCAGTATGGATGGGATTTCGAAGGAAGCTGCTTCGACAAGTTAGAGGGAGGTGCCGGCAAGGGTGC
>JBFZFJ010000089.1:0-9167 GCA_041306405.1 Verrucomicrobiales bacterium
TTCCCGTCGGCTGGACGCTGGTCCCCGCCACCAGCTCGATGCGTTATGCGACCTTCGGCATCACGGATGCGGACGGCGCCAAGGCGGAAATGGCGATCACCCATTTCCCCGGCGATGTCGGCGGCGATCTTGAAAACGTCAACCGCTGGCGCCAGCAAGTCGGCCTGCCCGCGGTGGATGCGGCCGGCCTGGCCGCGCTGGTTTCCAAACTAACCGCCGGTCCCAAGACGATCTCGCTCATCGACGTCACCGGCCCGCAGAACCGCCTGGCCGCGGGATGGACCCGTCACGGTTCCGACACCTGGTTTTTCAAACTCACCGGCCCGGACGCGCTCGTCGGCGCGGAGAAAGCAAAGTTCACGGCCTTCCTTGAGTCCGTGCGTTTCAACAAACCCGAATGATGAGAGTTCTCAATCGATTTTTGGAAGGGATCTCCTCGTTGCGTCTCACGCTCTACGGTCTCTCGGCGGCGCTGGTGCTGGTCTTCGCCGGGACATTGGCGCAGGTGCGTTACGGGCTCTTTTTCATCCAGGAGGAGTATTTCCAAAGCTGGTTCATCTGGTGGTCGAGCTCTCCGGACGGCTTCAGGATTCCGGTTTTCCCCGGCGGCCACCTGATCGGCGCGGTGCTGCTGGTGAATCTAATCGCCGCGCACGTCCGCCGCTTCAGCTGGACGTGGAAGAAGTTCGGCATCCAGCTCACCCATCTCGGCCTCATCATCATGCTCGCCGGCGGCCTCGCCACCGACTTGTTCTCCGTTTCCAGTTACATGCGCCTCAAGGAGGGTGAAACCAAAAACTACTCGGAAGACAGCATGCGCATGGAGCTCGCGGTGGTCGATCTATCTGATCCGGACACTGACCAGGTCACCGCCGTGCCGGGGGATGTCCTCGCGGACGGCGGCTCCATCACCGATGGGTCGCTGCCATTCCGCATGGTCGTCCGGAGTTTCTACCGGAACTCGGAACTTAAAATGACCGGCGAGGGCACGGGAGCTTCGGTTCCCGCCTCCAGCAAAGGAGCTGGCGCGCGGATTTCCGTGAAACCCGCTCCCCGCGCCACCAAGATGAACGACCGCGACGTGATGAGCGCCGTGCTGGAAATCATTCCGCAAAAAGGCGAAGCCTCGCTCGGCACCTGGCTGGTCTCCGACGCCATGGCCGCGCCCCAGAATTTCGAGGTGGACGGCCGCCAGTGGAGCATCCAGCTCCGTCCGGCCCGCTACTACAAGCCTTACAGTATGACGCTGAAGGACTTCACCCACGAGGTCTATCCCGGCACCCAGATCCCGAAGAATTTCTCCAGCACGATCAACCTCGCCGACGACGTGAACCACGAGCGCCGCCAGGTGCTGATCTACATGAATCACCCGCTGCGCTATCTCGGCGACACTTACTATCAGTCCGGCTTCGAGCCCGACAACAGCGGAACGGTCCTGCAAGTGGTCCGGAACCCGAGCTATCAGGCACCCTACATCGCCTGCGTGATCGTGGCCATCGGGCTGATCTTCCAATTCACCCTGCATCTCACCGGGTTCGCCCGGCGCATCAAGCCAGCCGCCTCCAAATGAAACGTTTTCTTCCTATCATCGTTCTGGTTCTGGCAGGTCTGTGGCTGGCGTCGTCCTGGGTCACGCCCAAGCCGAAGTCGAATGACTTCGACCTCCGGACCTTCAGCCGCCTGCCGGTATTGGTCGGCGGGCGCGTCAAGCCGCTCGACACCGTGGCCCGGAATTCCCTGCTCATCATGAGCGGCAAGCAGACGCTGCGTCTTGAAAACGGCCAAAAAATGGAAGCCTCGCGCTGGCTGGCGGACGTGCTTTTCAACGCCCCGGTGGCGGACCGGTATCCGGTGTTCGCCGTGCACAATCAGGAGGTTCTGGGAATGCTCGGCATGCCCCAGGCGGACAAGCGCTACTGCACCTTCGAGGAGCTCCACCCCTATCTGGAAAAAATCGACGAGGAGGGGAAAATCAGCGCGGAGATGGAAGCCGCCCAGCGCACTCCTTTCCAAACGGCCATCTTCAACCTGCGCAACGCGCTGATTCTCTATCAGCGGCTCGGATGCAGCGTGCAGCCGGAAAAAGCCACCCGCTTCGCTGACGAGATCAACACCTATGCCAAAGCCGTTGCGACCGCGTCATCCTCGCTCAAGCCGGGCGCGCCGCCTGCGGACAAGGACCAACTCGCGCTGCTCAAGACATCGGTCGCCCGTTACGAATCCCAATCCCAAAACGCCTATATGCTCGCCGTGGTTCCGTCCGCGGGCGGGCAGGCTGCCGATTGGCTCACCATCGGCGCCGCCCTGATCCGGGTGGATTCGCCGCAGTCCATTCCCGCTTCCGTCGCCGCCTTCGCCGATCTGGGCGACGCGTTCCGAGCGGGCGATCACGCCGCCTTCGCGCGGGCCGCCAGCGAATACGCGGGCTGGCTCGGCATCGAACAACCGGCTCTGGCCGGACGCTCCGCTTACGAATGGCGCTTCAACCACATGGAGCCGTTCTATCAAAGCATGGTGCTGTATGTCGCTGCATTCCTGCTGGCCTGCACGTCGTGGCTCGTTTGCCCGCAGGGCCTGCGCAAGACGGCGTTCCTGTTGCTCCTGCTAGCGCTCGCGGTCCACTCGTTCGGCATGTTCTCGCGGATGTGGCTGCAAGGGCGGCCACCTGTGACCAATCTCTACTCCTCTGCCATCTTCGTCGGCTGGGGCGCGGTCCTGATCGGCTTGGTGTTGGAGCGCATTTTCCGCGATGGCATCGGCGCGGCCTGCGCGGGCATGGTCGGGTTCATCACCCTCATCATCGCGCACCATCTCGGTTCCAGCGGAGATACGTTGGAAATGATGCAGGCGGTCCTTGATAGCAACATCTGGCTGGCCACCCACGTCGTGGTCATCACCGCCGGCTACTCCGCGATGTTTCTCGCGGGATTTCTCGCCATCGCCTACGTGGTGCTGGGTTTCTTCACCCGCCTGCTGACGCGTGAAACGGCGCAGAAGCTGGCGCGCATGGTTTACGGCGTGGTCTGCTTCGCCACTCTTTTCAGCTTCGTCGGCACCGTGCTCGGCGGCATCTGGGCCGACCAGTCGTGGGGCCGCTTCTGGGGCTGGGATCCCAAGGAAAACGGCGCGCTGCTCATCGTGTTATGGTGCGCCCTGATCCTTCACGCCCGCTGGGGCGGCTTCATCCGTCAGCGCGGCTTGATGGCCATGGCCATCTTCGGCAACGCGATCACCGCCTTCTCGTGGTTCGGCGTGAACATGCTCGGCGTGGGTCTTCATTCCTACGGATTCATGGACAAGGCGTTTCCGTGGCTGCTGGGATTCGTCGTTTCCCAAGGCCTGCTAGTGGTGCTCACCCGCCTGCCCGCGAGTTGTTGGAAAAGCTTCCGCAACGCCGAGCCGCGCGACGCGAAAGCCGCGGGCTTCGATGTGGCGGCCGCTTCCTGAGCCGCAAAATCAATGCCTGAAATGGCGGTGGCCGGTGAAGACCATGGCCATGCCCGCGGCGTCCGCGGCGGCGATGACTTCCTCGTCGCGCATCGAGCCGCCGGGCTGGATGCAGGCGGTGGCCCCGGCGTCGATGGCCGATTGAAGGCCGTCGGCAAACGGGAACATCGCGTCGGAGGCGACGATGCTGCCCTTGAGATCGAGACCGGCTTCCTTGGCTTTCCAAATCGCGATCCGTGAGGAATCCACGCGGCTCATTTGGCCGGCGCCGATGCCGAGCGTGCGGTCCGAGCTGGAGTAAACGATGGCGTTCGACTTCACGTGTTTGACGATCCGCCAGCCGAAGCGCATGGCGCGCATTTCCTCCTGGGTCGGCGGGCGTTTGGTGACGACTTTGGATTCGAGGTTTTCGAGGCCGAGCGCGGTGTGGTCGCGGTCCATGACCATGATGCCACCGGGGCAGGAGCGGATGACCGGCGACTTTTTCTCATCGCGGTAGGCCTCGTTCATTCTCATGAGGCGCAGGTTTTTCTTTTTCTGCAGAAGCGCGCGCGCGTCGCTCTCGAACTCGGGGGCGATGATGACATCGGTGAAAATCTCGGAAATCACGCGGGCCAGCTCCAGCGTGAGCGGGCGGTTGCAGACGATGACGCCGCCGAACGGCGCCTGACGGTCGGTTTCAAAAGCTTTCTGCCAGGCGGCTCGCAGGTCCTCGTCGTCCTGGCCGACCCCGCACGGATTGGTGTGCTTGAGGATGGCCACTGTCGGGCGGACGAAATCGAGAATCAGGTCCGCCGCGGCCTCGATGTCGAGGACGTTGGTGTAGCTGAGCTCCTTGCCTTGGACTTGGGTGAAGAAATCGTTGAAATGGCCGTAAAGCGCGCACTTCTGGTGCGGGTTGTCGCCATAGCGGAGTTCCTGTTCGAGCGGCAGGCTGAGGGTGAAATTGCAGCAGGTGCCGGTCCGGCATTGGCCGAGGTAGTTGGTGATGGCCGCGTCGTATTGCGAGGTGCGGAGGAATACTTTCACCGCGAGCTGCTCGCGAAAACCCTTGGTCGTATTGCCTTTGTTTTCCTTCATTTCCTCGATCACCCGCGGGTAGTCGGCGGGATCGACGATGACGGTGACGCTCGCGTGGTTCTTCGCCGCGCTGCGCAACATCGAGGGGCCGCCGATGTCGATTTTCTCGATGGCTTCCTCCAGCGTGACGTCCGGCTTGGCGACGGTTTCCTCGAACGGATAGAGGTTCACCACGACCAGGTCGATCGGCGGGATGTTGTTCTCCTTGGCCTGTGCGATGTGCGAGGCGTCGTCGCGGCGCTGGAGCAGGCCGCCGTGGACTTTCGGGTGCAGGGTTTTCAAACGGCCGTCGAAAAGCTCCGGCGCGCCGGTGAATTCCGAGACGTCGATGACTGGCAATCCGGCTTCCCGCAGAGTCACGGAGGTTCCGCCAGTGGAAAGGAGTTCGACTCCCATTTCGTGGAGCTCCTTCGCAAATTCGGCCAAGCCGGTTTTGTCGGAGACGGAGAGGAGAGCTCGGGTGATGGCCATAAATAAAGTCTTTCGCGGTGTGGGAGTGAGTTCGGCGGGGTGCCGGTCACCCCCAACCCCGTAACCAACCCGCCGCTCACGGGCAAGCGGAATAGGCGGACGGGAATCAAGACAAGGACGTGCGGAATTCGCGGAACGCCTGCGCTTCCTCGTCGCACGCCACCCCGGCCAGGATGTGCCCGGCGAGACTGCGGATGATTTTGGCTTGGTAGGACTCAAATACTCCGGAGAAAATCAAAAGCGGTAGCATCGTGCAAAGAATCACCGGCACCAAGACAAGCGAGGCGCCCAGATTGACGAGGAAAGGCCACAAGCCGCGTTCGAGGTATTTGCCGAAGTATTGAAAATCGAACGGCGGGAATTTCCCCGGCTCTTCGCGATCCCCGCGCGCCCACAATCCGGTGACTTGCCAGCCCGTCAGAACCAGAGGGCCGACCAGCGGGATGAGGATCGCGACCGCGCCGAGCAGGAAATTTGATTTCCACTGCGGGCTTTTGAAAAAATCGCTGACGGAGGCGTTGTAGTTCATGAAAGCAGGGAGATTACCAAGCCGGGTCCTGCTGGCGGACGGCCTCGTAGAGCACGATGGCGACAGCGGTGGATAGATTCAGGCTGCGCGTGCCGCCGGGTTTCATCGGAATCCGCAGCGCGTGATCACCGGCTTCCGCGACAAGATTCTCCGGCAGGCCGCGGGTTTCGCGGCCGAAGACGAGGTAGTCGCCGGGTTGGAATTCCGCCTGCCACGGCGAGGTGGTCGCCTTGGTGCTGAGGAACCAGAACCCCGCGCCGCCGTCGGCCGCGGCGCGCAGCTCGTCGAAGGATTTCCAGACGCGCAGCTTCACATCCTGCCAGTAGTCGAGGCCGGTGCGGCGGACGTATTTGTCTTCGAGGGAAAATCCTAACGGCTCAACCAGATGCAGCGTCGAGCCGGTGGCCAGCGCGAGCCGGCCGGCGGCTCCGGCGTTGTGGGGGATCTCGGGCTCGATGAGGACGATGTGAAACATGGCGGCGATTTACGCGGGCTCCCGGCGTCTCGCCAAGGTGATGGACAGGCCGAGAACGCCGATGAAGATGAGATAGAAGGCGAGCAGTTCCAGATAGCTTCTGCAGATCCTTGGAACTTCCGGCGAGAAGGCGGCACCGAGCGCGGCCTTCCAAAACCGCGAGCTACCTATCACATGGTTGAACACGTAGATGATGAGCAATGCCGAGCCGATCAGCCCCGAGCCGGCGTGATTTCCCATGGTGGAGAAGAAATGAAACATGATCCGCCGGTGGCGATAGATGGTGACGAGCGCGCATAACAGAATGAAGCCGACGACCCATCCTTCCGGGAAGTTGACGCGCATGATTCCTGAAATGAAATCGTCGATCTCACCCACGAAGGCGGCGAACAGTCCCAAGGCGAGAACCCGGCAGACCGGGCGATTCGGCCCGGCATGGGTGGACGCGCCGAGGATCACGGCGGCGGCGGCGGCGAGCAGGAAGGCTTGAAGCAGCTCGACCGTGCCGCGCTCGATGGACACCGAGGGCCGGTTGGGCAGCCATGCGGGCAGCAAGATGGCCACCGACCCCCCGCAAATCAGTACCACCCGCAGGAGGGTGCCTGACCAGGATGGATTTCGCTGCGGTTTGAGGTTTTCGCCGGGCATCGGCCCGATGCCTAAGGGTTTCGGCGCTTGCATGCAAGACTGATGCGGATCTGCGGAGGGAATCACCCGGCGCTCTCCAGCCGTGCCGAGTTCGCCCGGTAAAGCCGGAGCTTGCCGTAGCTGACGCGGCCTTCAAGCTGTTCGAACACCGGTTTGAGCGATGTCTCATCGTAGCCTTCGAGGGCGGCTTGCATCTGTTGTTCCTCGGCGGCGGTGTAGAAGGCGCGCGGGTCGAGCGGTTCGCCGTTTTCGATGGCTTGGGCGAGGTGGTTCTCGATGGTGGTTTCGGCGAGGCCGCGGGTTTCCACGATCTGGGCGATGGACTTGCCGCTTTTCCAGAGCTCGAGTGTTAGCTGGGCGGTGCCGTTGAGAATCCCCGGTCCGCGGGGCTTGGGATCGGGCGCGGCGGCGGGCGCGAGCGGGGCGAATTCCTGGGGCGGATTTCCGGCGAGCCATTGGCGGATCGCGGTGAGAAACGCCTCGCCATAGTCCTCGCGTTTTTTGTCACCGACGCCGGGGACGCGGAGCAGCGCGGCGGCGTCTTGCGGATAGTCGCGGCTGAAATGGCGGAGCGTGACGTCGGAAAAAACCACGTATGGCGGCACGTTCCGGGCGTCGGCGAGCTCCTTGCGGAGGACGCGCAGGCACTCGAACAGGCCGGGGTCGCAGGGGATTTCGCCGCTGCGGACGGCGGACTTGGCGCGCGGGGTTTCCAGCGCGCGGGTGAGCATGACGGTCTCGCGCTTTTTCAGGGTGTCGATGCCGAGTTGGCTGACGCTGACGGTGGGGAATTTGTCCGCGCTTGCGGCTAACAAACCGAGCCGCAGCAACTGCCTGCCGAGGTCCACCCAATACGGCCGCGGCTGGTCCTTGCCGATGCCGTGGGTGGTGAGCGCGTCGTGTTTCCAGCGCAGGATTTTCTCGGACAGGCCGCCGGTGAGGACTTCTGAAACGTGGTTGAGGCCGACGCTGAAATTCCCGGCCTGGCGGATGCGGAGGACGCAGCTGAGGAGCTTCTGGACATCCGTGGTGGCGTCCCATTTCTCGCGGGGATGAAGGCAGTGGTCGCAGCCGCCGCAGTTTTCCGCAGGCCAGATTTCGCCGAAATAACCGAGCAGGCCGATGCGGCGGCAGGCGTCGTTCTCGGCGAAATGCGTCATCTGGTCGAGCTGGCGGTGCGCCACCTCGCGGGCCTGTTCGTCGGGGATTTCCTCGAGGAATTTGAGCAGCTTCATCACGTCCCCGCGGGAGAACAGCAGCAGGCAGTCGGCGGGCAGGCCGTCGCGGCCGGCGCGGCCGGTTTCCTGATAGTAGCCCTCGATGTTTTTCGGCAGGTCGGCGTGGATGACGTAGCGGACGTTGGGTTTGTTGATGCCCATGCCGAAGGCGACGGTGGCGCAGACGATCTTGGCCTCGTCGCGGAGGAAGGCGTCCTGGTTTTTCGCGCGCTCCGCCGGATCGAGCCCGGCGTGATAGGCGACGGCGGAAAATCCCTGCGCCCGCAGCGTGGCGGCGAGGGCTTCGGTGCTTTTCCGCGACTGGCAGTAAACGATGCCGGAGTCCTCGGGCCGGGCGCTCGCGAAATTGCAGACCTGCGCCGCGGCACCGGCCTTGGCGATGACCTGGTATTTCAAGTTCGGGCGGTTGAAGCTCGCGAGAAAGACCGCCGGATCGCGGAGTTCGAGTTGTTTGACGATGTCCAGGCGCACGCGCTCCGTCGCGGTGGCGGTGAGGGCGAGCACGGGGATGTGAGGAATCAGCTGCCGCACTTCCTTGAGGCGGCGGTATTCCGGGCGGAAGTCGTGGCCCCACTCGCTGATGCAGTGCGCCTCGTCCACCGCCAGCGCGGCGATTTTCCAGCCCTTCAGGCACGCCAGGAAATCCGGCAGCATCAGCCGTTCCGGCGCGACGTAGAGCAGCTGGTATTCGCCCGCATCGAGCGCGTCGAGCCGCCGCCGCGCCTCGTTTCCGTCCAGCGACGAGTTGAGAAACGTGGCCGCCACGCCGCTGGCTTCGAGCTGGTCCACCTGGTCCTTCATCAGCGCGATGAGCGGCGAGACGACGACGGTAAGGCCTTCGCGGACAAGGGCGGGCAGCTGATAGCACAGGCTTTTCCCCGCGCCGGTGGGAAGAATCGCGACCGCGTCCCGGCCCTCCAGCGAGGCTTCCATGATTTCCCGCTGCAGCGGGCGGAATCCGTCATAGCCGAAGGTCTGCTTGAGGCGGCTGGATAACAATTGAAGGCTCATGGCATCAGTTGAAGCGTGATCGCTTGAACAGGTCAAGATGGAATTGGCCGGCAGCGAAAAAGACCCGGCTGAACCTAACTTCCCGCAGCCGCCCGCCCTGATTTCCGGGTGAAGACCGCCACGATCAGCCCCGTCGCCGCCAATCCGAGGATGCCCCAGTCACCGATCACCGCGAAAAGGGAAAAACTCGGATTCAGCGGGATCTTCAACTCGGTGAGCAGCGAGCCGCGGGTGAAATGACTGCCGTTTTCATCCGTCAGAATCTGCT
>JBFZFJ010000090.1:0-3072 GCA_041306405.1 Verrucomicrobiales bacterium
GAATGGACACCATTCCCGAGTGATGTAGGATTTACAACATGAAGCGCACCCAGATCCAACTCCCGGACGAGCTTTACCAGCGGGCCAAGGCCTTCGCCGCGCAACGGGAGCTTTCCCTCGCTGAGGTCACCCGCCGTGGCCTGGAGTTGTTTCTCGACCGCTTCCCAAGCAACGAGCCGGCACGTGGCACTTGGACGCTTCCCCGCGTCGATGCCGGCGGCATCAAGGTGCCCTTGGAAACCCTTCGCCGCCTCACCGAACGATGATCTCGCGGACTGCTCGAATTGCTCGGTTTGGGGGTTGGTAGCCCCCCGTCAATGACGGATATTCCGCCGCGTGAGATTCGTCTTCTAGGAAACTTCCTTCTTTACCCGACAGGTCGCTTGGTTGAAATCCATCATCGAAACCGAATACCCATGAAAGACGAACTCTTCCAACAACTCGCCGCCAGTCTCAAGGAGGGCGGTGCGATCCTGCGTGGCAAAAAGAAGGCCGCTCGAACGACCACTCTCGAATCGCCCGATGCACGGGGGATTCGCGAGAAACTCGGTCTCAGCCAGACCCAGTTCGCCGCGCTCATCGGCATCAGCCCGCGCACGCTGCAGAATTGGGAGCAAGGCCACCGCCATCCCGAAGGAACCGCCCGCGCCCTGCTCCGAGTCGCGGAGATCCACCCGCAAGCCGTGTTGGAAGCCCTGCATCGCTGAATTTCTTCCCTAAAGGCCATTGAATCCAACATGAAAACACACGCTCCCATTCATCCTGGCGAGGTTCTTCGCGAGGATTTCCTGCTTCCCTTGGCCTCTCGGAATACCGCATCGCCAAGGACATTGGCGTCCCGCCCCGGCGCATCAACGAGATCGTGAAAGGCAAGCGCTCCCTCACCGTGGACACCGCCCTGCGCCTCGAACGCTACTTCGGCTGGCCCGCCGATGTGTGGCTCAATCTCCAGTCTCACCACGACCAGCAAACCGCCAAGGACTCCCTGAAATCCGCCCTTGCTGAAATCCAGCCATGCCCTGCGTTGTGAAAAAATTAGCGACCGCCATTGACGACCATGAAACGAAACACCGACCCGCTACCTCTACCCAATTTCTTCGCAGAAAAATTCCGTTGATCATCCTGACCAACTTGGCTAACTTTCCACTGTCATGCAAGTCACCATCCATGAGGCAAAAACGCAGCTTTCGAGGTTGATTGCGGCGGCAGAGCGCGGCGAGGAAGTCATCATCGCCCGTCGCGACAAGCCGGTGGTCCGGCTGAGCCTCGTCGAGGAATACACCGGCAAGACCCGGATCGGTGGACTGAAAGGCAGCAAATTCAAAATGGGCGCGAACTTTGACGCCCCCGCACTCAACGCGGAAATCGCCAAAACCTTCAACGCCCCGTGACCGCCACCACCGTGACAGGCTGGTTGCTCGACACCCACGCGCTGCTGTGGATGCTCCATGGCGACACGCGCCTTTCAAAACCGGCGGCCCAAGCCATCGATGGAAAACTCCCACTCTATCACTCGTCAGCGAGCTTTTGGGAAATCGCCATCAAACTTTCCGGCAAGGGATTCGACTTCGAAATCACCGACGACTGGAACCAGCTTTACCCGGACGAGCTGAAGCGCATCGGCGTGCCACTCCTCTCGCCCACCATCGACGATTGCCGCCTCCTGCAGGAACTCCCCAAACATCATTGCGATCCCTTCGACCGCATGCTCGTTTGCCAAGCCAAGCGCCTGGGATTGGGAATCATCTCCGTGGACAAAATCATCGACTCCTATCAAGTCAGGAGGGTCTGGTGAAACCGCTGGATCTCTGCCCCCCTCTTTCCATCCAACATTCAACATTCAAAATTCATAATTTCCTCCTCTTCTGGCTCCGCCTCCAGCTCGACTACGATCTGATGCGCGCCGAGCGCGAGAATGGCGAACGAATCCAACGCGAGGTCCAGCCATATGCGGCGTGACCGGACAGAAACACTCGTTTTCCAACCAAATAAAGACCCTTGAATTTCGGCATCTTGTAAATTACATATTTACGCATGCCGACTGCTACCACCATCAGCACCACCGACGCGGCACGCCACTTGGGTGACTACCTCGCAAGGGTCAAACACAAAGGCGAGCATTTCCTTCTCACGAAGAACGATCAACCAATCGCTGAACTCTCGCCAGCCAGCGGGTCCCGCCGCGCCACCTGGGGGGAATTGGTGTCTGCCGTCGCCCGTCTGCCACGCGATCCCATGTTCGCGGATGATCTTGAAAAAGTGAACGAGGCCGACCAACCCGCCGCCAATCCATGGGCCTGATTCTCGATACTTCCGCTCTGGTGGCCTGGGAGCGAGCCGAGAATGCGGGGCAAACCCTCGCCC
Organism: Verrucomicrobiales bacterium; assembly: GCA_041306405.1. Classification (GTDB taxonomy): domain Bacteria; phylum Verrucomicrobiota; class Verrucomicrobiia; order Verrucomicrobiales; family Akkermansiaceae; genus Luteolibacter. The sequence goes on from JBFZFJ010000090.1 coordinate 2,365, forward strand.
TCGACAGTGGCGAGGAACTGGTGATGCCCGCCGTGGTGTGGGCCGAGGCCCTGGCCGGCGTCCGTCTGGCCGATTCCGCCGCCCGGGCCGCCCGCCGGATGGCGCGCCTCGAAGCCTTGCGCCGCGTGATGGGCATCGAGCCGTTCACCGCCGAAACCGCCGAACACCATGCCGATATCTTCGCCGAGTTGACCCAAAGCGGCACGATGATTCCCCAAAACGACATCGCCGTGGCCGCCACCGCGCGTTGTCTGGGATGCGGCGTCCTCGTCGGCCCCAAGGATGAAGCCAATTTCCGCCGGATCGCGGGCCTCGAAGTCCGGGTTTTAACCGCGAACTGAGCCCCCCCATGAAAAAATCCTGCGGCCGCCAGCACCCCCGTTGGCAAGTCATCGGCTTCCCTCCTGACAGCCGGGACTTTCATGATGCCTTCTGGCCGAAACTCCGCGAGGCCGACTTCGCCCGCCGCCGCGCCTACGATTGGCGGGCCGCGCTCCTCCTCATCCAACAAGGCGTCACCGAATTCGCCACCGTCAACGAAAAGGACTTCCGCGACTGCGGCTTCCAGCGCGTCTGGAATCCGCTGTCGGATGGTTCTTGCTACGGGCGGAATCGCATGTCACATGACTGACCGGTCATGAACGACATTTTCTCGAAGAACGGGGTTTCAATGGGTCGGATGCAGAGTCTGGCAAAGGTGGTGCGGGA
>JBFZFJ010000091.1:0-10077 GCA_041306405.1 Verrucomicrobiales bacterium
TGCCCATGCATGCTTTTCCCATGCAAGTGATGGCACTGACGGGCGGAATCGCCTCGGGGAAATCCACGGTTTGCCGCTTGCTGCGCGAGTGGCTGCCGAGGGTGGCGATTTTCGACTGCGACGAGGCGGTCCACCGCTTGCTGGAGGCGGATGCGGAGGTCGCGGCGATTGTGTCCGAGGCCTTCGGCCGCGAGGCGCTCGATGAGCGGGGTAGGATCGACCGGCACTTCCTGCGCGGCCGGGTTTTCGCCGATGACGCCGCCCGGCTCCGGCTGGAGGCGATCCTTCATCCGCGGGTGCGTCAGGAATGTCTTGATTCCCTCGAACAGGCTGGTAAACGGGGGGCGGAATTATTCGTCGCAGACGTTCCGCTCTTCTTTGAGAAGGGATTCGATTTCGGCCAGACCCAGGTGCTCGTTGTCGCTTCTTCCCGTTCCACTCAGATTCAGCGGCTCAAGGCGCGCAGTGGGTTCGATGATCTTTTGATCGAGTCGATCCTCGCCGCCCAACTTCCGGTTCAGGAAAAAATGTCCCGCGCGGATGTGGTTTTTTGGAACGAAGGTCCGCCCGCCGTGCTCCGCTCTCAAGTCCGCCGTTTCTCCCAAGCCTTTCTCATGACTCTTCCCAACGACTCCCAAGCTCCGGAATCCCCATCCGCGACCGCCGCCGCCACCCTTCCATCGGTGCCGGTTTCCATCGATATCAATCAATTCCGCCTCAAGTCGCTCGCCGAGCTGCAAGCGATGGCCGAGGCGGTGCCTGCCAGAATCCAAGGAGGCATCCCGAAAAGCCAGCTGGTTTACGAGCTGCTCTGCTTTTACGGCTACGAAGGCACGGGCCTGGTCTGCGAGGGTATCCTTGAGCTGGGGAAGGATAATTTCGCGATGCTGAGAGATCCGCAACGCAGCTTCCGCCCCGGTCCGGACGACATCCACCTCAGCACGAACCTGGTCCGCGACCATGGTCTGCGCATGGGGCAGCGGGTCAAAGTCCGGGTGCGCTCGCCGCGCGAGCGTGGCAAATACCTCTCCGGGTACGAACTCATCGAAGTCGAAGGCACGCCCGTCGCCGACTATCAGCCGCCGAAGGAATTCGACCGCCTCACGCCGCTTTTCCCGGATCAAAGGATTCACTTGGAAGGGGAGGGGATTGATTTTCTCGGCGTGCGCGCCATCGATCTCATCGCGCCGCTCGGCAAGGGACAGCGGGGGATCATCGTGGCACCGCCGCGCGGCGGAAAGACGATCCTGCTCAAGCAGATCGCCCGCTCGATCCGCATGAACCACCCGGACGCCGAGCTGATCATCCTGCTGCTCGACGAGCGGCCGGAAGAAGTCACCGATTTCGAGGAAACCGTCGGCTCACAGGTGTTCGCCTCGACCTTTGACGAGTCTCCCCGCCGCCACGCGCAGGTCGCGGATCTGGTCATCGAACGGGCCAAGCGACTCGTCGAGCAAGGCAAGGACGTGATCCTCCTGTTGGATAGCCTCACCCGTCTCGCCCGCGGCCACAACTCGGCGATGCAGGGCGGGCCGATCGGCTCCGGCGGCGTCAGCCCGGTGGCGTTGCAAAAGTCCCGCAAGTTTTTCGGCACGGCGCGCAATGTCGAGGAAGGCGGCTCGCTGACCATCCTCGCGACCGCCCTCGTGGAAACCGAAAGCCGTCTGGACGACGTGGTTTTCGAGGAATTCAAAGGCACCGGCAACATGGAGGTCCGCCTCGACCGCGAGCTCGCCGAGCGGCGGGTGTATCCCGCCATCCACATCCCCCAGTCCGGCACCCGCAACGACGACCGGCTCTATCATCCCGACGAGTTCCTCAAGGTCGTGGACATCCGCAAGCAGCTCGCCGGACTTCCCATCGGCGACGCCATCGAGACCTTGCTTTCGAATTTGAAGGCCACCAAGACCAACGCCGAGCTGCTGCTCCGGGGGCTGCGCTGATTTTCAGCCGCGCATGAGGATTTCCTGAAAATGCTCGGGCCGGAAGGTGGCTGGCGCGTCTCGCGCCAGACCGTTGCAGAGGCGTCTCGCCTCTTGCCTGTCCGGCTGCGACCGTTGTTGCTCCTTTTTTCAGTCAATTCTGCAAGGATTTACCGGCGCGAAAACGGGTCCTCAGACGGTCGTTTCCGGGCCTTTTGCGAGGCGTTTTTCGCGCAACTGTCCCGTTGACACCGCTAGGCCGGCTGCATAGCCTCCCGCGCCTTGCGCTGGGCCGGGGGAGTTATTTCCCAAGCTTCCAGTCGTCAACGCTCCTAACTCGATATCACCACAACGATGGCAACTAAAAAGAAGGCCGCTCAACCAGCAGCCAAGAAAAGCGCTCCGAAAGCCGCCAAGTCCGCGGTCAAAAAACCCGCGGCGAAGAAGGCAGTCTCCACCAAGAAGGTCAAATACGTTTACAACTGGGGAGCCGGCAAGGCTGACGGCAACGGCACCATGAAGCCCCTTCTCGGCGGCAAGGGCGCCAACCTCGCCGAAATGACCCGCATCGGCCTGCCGGTGCCTCCGGGCTTCACGATCTCCACCGAGGTCTGCACCTACTTCTACGACAACAAGCGCACCTATCCGATTTCGCTCCAGGCGGAAATGGAAGCCGGCGTGAAGAACATGGAGAAAATCATGGGCTGCAAGTTCGGAGGCACCACCGGCATGCCGCTGCTCGTCGCAGTCCGCTCCGGCGCGCGTGACTCGATGCCCGGCATGATGGACACCGTTCTCAACCTCGGCCTCAACGACGAGACCGTGAAATCCCTCGCCGCCGTCACCAAGAACGAGCGCTTCGCCTGGGATTGCTATCGCCGCTTCGTCCAGATGTATGGCGACGTCGTGCTCGGTGTGCAGAAGGCCGAAGGCGAGGACCACGAGCCTTTCGAAGTCGAAATCGAAACTTTCAAACACGCCAAATACGGCAAGGACATCATCGACTCCGACCTCACCGCGGACGACCAGAAAGAGCTCGTCAAGCGCTTCAAGGCCCTTGTCAAAAAGCGCACCGGCCACAGCTTTCCGAGCGATCCATGGGACCAGCTCCGCGGTGCCGCAGGTGCTGTCTTCGGTTCCTGGATGAACGACCGCGCGATCGTCTATCGCCGCAAGTATAACATCCCCGCCGCATGGGGCACCGCCGTCAACGTGCAGGCCATGGTCTATGGCAACACCGGCGAAACCTCCGGTTCCGGCGTGGCCTTCACCCGTAACCCGGCTAACGGTGTCAACGAATTCTACGGTGAGTTCCTCATGAACGCCCAGGGCGAGGACGTCGTCGCCGGCGTCCGCACCCCCGAGCCCGTTAGCAAACTGAAGGCCGCGATGCCGAAGCCGTTTGCCGAGCTCATGAAAGTCCGCTCCATCCTTGAGAAACATTTCAAGGACGTGCAGGACGTCGAGTTCACCGTGCAGGAAGGCAAGCTGTTCATGCTGCAAACCCGCAACGGCAAGCGCACCGCCGCCGCCGCCCTCAAGTTCTCGATGGACATGGTGAAGGAAAAACTCATCGACTGGGAAACCGCCGTGCTGCGCAACCCCGCCGACCAGCTCGACCAACTCCTCGCGCCGATCTTCGACATCGCGGAAGCCGCCAAGGCCAAGGTCATCGCGACCGGCCTGCCCGCCGGCCCGGGTGCCGCGTCCGGCAAGGTCTATCTCAATGCCGAGCGCGCCGTGCTCGCCGAAGCCCGCGGTGAGCGGGTTCTCCTCGTCCGCACCGAGACCAGCCCGGAAGACCTTCGCGGCATGATCGCTGCCGAAGGGATTCTAACTTCCAAAGGTGGCGTCTCCTCGCACGCCGCGCTCGTTGCCCGCCAGATGGGCAAGGTTTGCGTCTGCGGTGCTGCCGGCGTTGAAATCAATTATGAAAAACTGACCGTCACCGCGTCCGGCAAGACCTTCAAGGAAGGCGACTACATGAGCATCGATGGCACCAGCGGCACCGTCTATGGCGGCGAGCTCAAGACGGCTCCATCGGAAATCATCTCCGGCATTGTTAGCGGCGACAAGGCCGCCGTCAAAACCGAGAAATACAAGAGCTTCCTCCAACTGATGAAGTGGTGTGAGCAATCCACCCGCATGGCCGTTCGCACCAACGCCGACACGCCGGAGCAGACCCGTATCGCGATGGCCTTTGGTGCCACTGGCATCGGACTCACCCGCACCGAGCACATGTTCTTCGAAGGCGACCGCATCGACGCGATGCGCGAGATGATTCTCGCCACCACGCTCGAAGCCCGCCAAGCGGCGCTTGCCAAGCTCCTGCCCTATCAGCGTGCGGACTTCACCGGCATCTTCACCACGCTCAAGGGCTTCCCGGCGACCATTCGTCTGTTGGATCCGCCGCTTCACGAGTTCCTTCCCCAGACCAAAGAGCAGCAAATGGACCTCGCGCGGAAAATCGGTGTGAAGGTGGAAACCATCATGCAGCGCTGCGCCGAACTTCATGAACAAAACCCGATGCTCGGCCACCGCGGTTGCCGTCTCGGCATTGCCTATCCGGAAATCACCGAGATGCAGGCCCGCGCCATCTTCGAAGCCGCCGCTGACGTGGCGAAGAAGAAGATCAAGGTGAAGCCCGAGGTCATGATCCCGCTCGTCGGCTTCAAGCGTGAGTTCGATCTCCAGGCGGAAATCGTCCACAACGTCGCCAAGCAGGTGATGGCTGAAAAGAAGATCAAGTTCGAATATCAGGTCGGCACCATGATCGAAGTCCCGCGCGGTGCCCTCACCGCCGACCAGATCGCGGAAGGCGCCGAGTTCTTCAGCTTCGGCACCAACGACCTCACCCAGACCGCGCTCGGCATCAGCCGTGACGACATGGGCGCGTTCCTGTTGCCATACGTCGAGAACGACGTCTTCGCGAAGAACCCGTTTGCTACGCTCGACACCACCGGTGTCGGCCAGTTGATGGAAATCGCCGTCGCCAAGGGCCGCAAGACCCGCCCGGACATCAAGCTCGGCATCTGCGGCGAGCACGGTGGTGACCCGGATTCCGTGGTCTATTGCCACAAGCTCGGCCTCGCCTACGTCTCCTGTTCGCCTTACCGCGTGCCGGTCGCCCGCCTCGCCGCCGCTCAGGCCGCCATCGAGGAAAAGCGCGCCGCCAAGAAGAAGTAATCTGTAGCGGCGGTCTGTGACCGTCGCTCTATCAATCAAGCCGCTCCGGGAAACCGGAGCGGCTTTTTTCATGTGGACTGCGGGGACACGTCCCCGCTTTCCCGCTGGCTGACATGTCAGCCAGCGGGAAAGCTCCGACACGTCGGAGCAGTCCGAAATCGAGAAACCGGCTCCTGGTTACCGCAAAGCCTCCGGCGCGATGGCCGCAACGTCCCCGCCCGCCATCCAGCCGCTGAGACTCGCGCCAGGGACCTCGATGTATTGGAAATCCCCGCTTCCCGCACCGAGTCGGACGATCCGGCCGGCACCGGGAGTGCCGAGCGATTCGGCCTTTTCAAACGGCGACAGCCGGACGGCCGCGTCCGCGGATAGAACCACGCCCCGGCCGGTCTCCACGCGCTGCAGATAGAGGGCGGTGGCTCCGGCGATGATGCAAACTCCCGCGAGGCAGGCAGGCCCCACCACCCACCGCCGCGGCAGTTTCACCGCCCCGCAGACCACCGCAAGGCAACCGAGAAACAACGAGCTGCCGGCGACGAGCCACGACCATTCGTTCGGACTGAGATAATTGAGCGCGACGTCGAGCCGCGGGTATGGGCCGGGGACCTCGGCGACGGTGGCGGCCTTGCGGGCGAGCGCGAGATTGGCCAGTAGGTCCGGATCGCGCGGCGTCAACAGCCGGGCGCGCTCGTAGGCGAGGATGGCAGGGCCGTGCCGCTTGAGCTGCTGATAGCTGTTTCCGAGGTTATAGAAAACCGCCGCGCGCGGACCTTCTGCGGCGAGGATTTTCTCATACGCGGCGGCGGCTCCGGAGAAGTCGCCGGCTTTGAATTGTTCGTTCGCCCGATCGAAATCGTTAGCGAATGCCGCCGTCGTTCCGAGGAACAGGCAGAGCAAGCATGGAAGGAAATTCTTGTTCATGTCAGCGGGCGGAAGAAGTGAGTGAGGCCAGCGCTTCATCGAGCAGCGATCGCCATTGCTGCGAAATACCGTCGGAGGCATGGCGGTTGTATTCATGCCGGTCCGCCTCAAGGAAGAAGCGGGTGACCGGCGAGTCGCCAGGAATGCGGGCGGAGACCTCCGCCAGGGTGATCGCTTGCGGCGGCTGGTTCCACAGCGCTCCGAGGCGCTGCTGGATGGCGAGCCGCGCGGCGGCGAAAAACCCGTGGACATCCCCGGCAGCCGCGCATTTCCCGGCGGCGTCCAGCGCCTCGCGGGTCGCCTTTTCCATCGCCGCAAAGGCGCGGCGCTTCGGGTCCTCACGACGACGGCGGAGCCAGCCGAGGATTGGACCAAGCAAACAAAGTCCTGCGGATAGAACGAGCAGGCGACTGAAAAGCGGCCGCGAAACCAGCGGCACCAGCGAACCCGCCGGTGACAATTCCGCACACTGGGCTGCGAGAGTTTGAATCTTCCTCTCGGGCTCCTTCACTTCCGGAACAATGGCTGGCTCGACGTCCACGATGTCCTCTCCGGTGACCTGAATTTTCGTCACCGGGCTGGTCAAAGTCTTGTAAGCAGCGGCCGCAGGATCGAAATAACAGAAAGTCAGCGCCGCCTCTTGCGCGCCGCCCTTCCGCGGCACTGCGCTGAATTGGAACGCCTTGCTGCCGGAAAACGAAGCTTCATCGCCCGCCCGGAACTCGTCCTTGCCGGGATATGTTTTCCAGGCGTCCGCCGGGGTGAGCGCGGGCGCGTTCAGCAGCGCGAAGTTTCCGGTGCCGCTGAGGCGGGCGCTGACCTGGTGCGGCTCGCCGGTCTTCCAATTGTTAGGAATCCCCGCACTTTCGAACTTGAACTCTCCAACAGCTCCCGTGAATCCGTCAGGTCGGCCTTCCGTCGGCAAGGGCCGGACTTCGATTTCATGATCATCCGATTTCAGCGTGACGTCCTTCTGGATCATCGGCGTGTCCAGCTGGTCGAAAAGGTCGTCGAAGGGCCCGCCCTTGCGCCTGCGCGGCTGTTTGAGCGCGGCGGTGTCGCGCACGGCCACCGTCGCGTTCACCGAGAGCGACGCGGGGAATCTCCCCGCCTTGGTCGCGGAAATACCGCCGAACCAGGTGACGACGAGATAGCGTTTTCCATCCTTCATCTCCTGCGTCTGCTGCGGCTGGCCGCTGACGTTGTGGAGCGTGAATGCTTTTCCCTCCGGCTGAATGCCGCTGCGGAGATTCGCTCTTGAATCTGCGGGCAGCCATGCCCGGATGCGGACCGGTGCGATCTCGCCGACATACGCGTGCTTGCGCTCGTTGGCGGCGAGCTCGACCGTTAGAAAGCCGAATCGCTTCTCGCCGGTGTCCTCCGTCTCTTCCCCGGATGGGTTCTGCGGGGTGTTCGCGGGTGGTTGCGCTGCGGCGGAATCCAGGACCTTGAGCTTGAGCGGCCGGGTGGAATATTTTCTGCCATCCACCGTCACATCGATGGCCGGCACCTGATAGTCGCCCGGGGTTTGCGAACCGACGAAAAAGGTATAGGTCACGGACGCGGTGGTTTGTCCGTTCACGATCTGGATTTGCTGGCTGCGTCCGCGCGACTCCACGATGAGATTCGCCACCTCCGGGATCTCGGGCTTGCCGGCATTGCCGCCCGAAATCCGGAGCGTCAGGACCGCGCCATTTCCCGCAGGGACGGATTCGCGGTCGAGCGTCGCCTCCACCTCCGCCGCGATGGCGGAGGCGGCAATCATCGCGACGGCGACGAGATATGACAGAATGCTTTTCACCATGTCTTGCCTTTGGTCGAGTTGTCAGGGGTGGCGAGGCGGCCGCGCGGTTGCTGGGGGATCGGAATCACCGTGCGCTCGTCCTGGCGCAGGGCTTCCAGCAATTGCTTGGCTTCCTCGGCGGTCATTTCCTGTTTTTCGGCGCGCTCGTTGCTCATCTCGCCTTGTTGTTTCTCATCGGACTTCTCCTCGCCTTTCTTTGCGTCCTTCGCATCCTGCGGGGACTTTTCTTCTCCGGGCTTTTCGCCGTCTTTGGGATCTTTTCCATCCTTGGCGTCCTTCTGCCCTCCGGGCTTCTCGCCCTCTTTGGGGTCCTTGCCATCTTCAGGCTTCTCCCCGTCTTTCGGGTCCTTTCCATCTTTGGAATCCTTGCTGTCTTGCGGATCCTTTCCGTCCTTCTTCTCCTCGTCGTCCTTCTTGTCTTTCTCGTCTTTCTCGTCTTTCTCGTCTTTTTTGTCCTGATCTTCCTTCTTGTCGTCCTGCTTCTGCTGCTTTTTCAGCTCTTCGAGTTTCTTCTCAACGAGCGCCTTGTTGTAGGCGGCGTCCTCGTCCGCTGCATTGAGGGAAAGGGCGTCCTGGTAGGCCTTGAGCGATTCCTCCCAGATCTTGATCGTCGCTTCGGGATCTTTTTCCAATGTTCCCTGGCCGGTTCGATAGAGGGTGTTTCCAAGGTTGTAATACGACCGTTGCTGAAGCGCCAGATCCTGGGTCCGCAAGGAAGAGCGCAGGGATTCGGAGGCTTTCGCGAAGTCGCCCTTGGTGTAGGCATCGGTCCCTTCGTTGTAGATCCGGCGTGGATCCTGCGCGGCGGACACCGTTTCCGAAGCGCCGGATAGAATGAATGCAAGCCCGATGAGCGCCGTCGTTTGCGGGACGATCTTGTGGCGCCGCGCCGCCGACGGCAGGGACCTGACCTTTTTTACGCGGCGGCGGTCGGTGATGAAAAATTCCAGCAGGAGCAGGAGGATCGCGGCGCCCAACGGCCACTCGAAGCGCTCCAGCGGAATCCGCTCCATCCGCTGGTCCATCTCGCTCTTCGGCACCAGCCGGAGCCTTTCCTGGTAGATGGTATTGAGTCCCTCCGCTCCGCGACCGAGAGGGACGTAGAGGGCGTTGGTTTCCGTGGCGATTTTTTTCAAGGTCGATTCATCGAGCGTCGTCCGAACGATTTTCCCGGTTTCGTCGCGCACGAAATCCTTGCGGCCGTTGCGCATCACCAGCGGAATGGTCGAGCCATCGGGACTGCCGACGCCGATGGTGTAAATGGCCATGCCGTTCTTGGCGGCGGCCTTCGCGGCGTCGATCACGTCGCCCTGGAGATCCTCACCGTCGGTTAGCAGGACGAGCACGCGGTGGTTGTTGCCGTTCTCCTTGAAAAGCCGCTCGGCTTCCTTGATCGCGCTGGCGAGGTCGGTGCCCTGGCGCGGGATAAGATCGGTATTAAGCGCGTTCAGGGACTCGCGGAAAGCCTCGTAATCGAGCGTCAGCGGGCACAGCGCGAACGCGCTTCCGGCGAACGGGATCAAGCCGACGCGGTCGCCTTCCAGGTGGGAAACGAAGTCGATGATCCCGAGCCGCGCGCGTTCGAGCCGGTTCGGAGTCAGGTCGTCCGCCAGCATGCTGCGCGAGGTGTCCACGGCGAAGAGGATGTCGATGCCCTTGCGCTTCACCTCGCGCCACTCGTAGCCCTTCTGCGGGCGGGCGACGGCGGTGAAGACCAGCAGCACCGCGATCAGCCACAGGCCGCGCTTGAGGTTCCGCATGCCGGGTGAAAAGCCTTCGGTCAGGCGCTGACGGAAGCGCGGGTGAATGAGCTTGGTCAGATCCGCTTCCCGGCGGCGGTCGAAGCGGATGAACAAACCGACCACGCCCGCGCAAGCGACGAGGCCGGCGAGGATCCAGAGCGGCTGGGCGAAATGTAGCGTGGTGTCGTCCATGGTTAGGGCAGGCGGCGGAAACGGGTCTGGCTCAGGACCAGCTCCAACAGAAGGAAGGCGAGTCCGGGTGCGAGGAAATAGAGGAACAGCTCGTCATACTGCTGGTATTTCTTGAGCTTGCGGCTGGTTTTCTCGAGCTGGTTGATCGAGTCGTAGATTTTCTCCAGCGAGCCGGTATCGGTCGCGCGGTAGGATTGCCCGCCGGTGGCGGTGGCGACCTCGCGCAGCATTTCCTCGTCGATCTCGACCTTCATCGTCTGCAAATGCGTCCGGCCGAAGGCGTCCTGCACCGGCACTGGAGCCTCTCCGC
>JBFZFJ010000092.1:0-4992 GCA_041306405.1 Verrucomicrobiales bacterium
TGAACCGCTTGCTGGCGTGGTTCTTGGCCAGCGATAGCTCGTCAATGACGAGCGTGTCCACCGGGCAAATGAAATGCTTGGACTTCGGAAACATCAGCGGCAGACGGTTCGGCAGCAGCTCCGAGTTGATCAGATAGATGTCTGCGCTGCCGTCCAGCCACGCCTGCATGCCTTCCGGCGTCCGCAGGTTCGCCACCCGCATCCATGAGGTATGATTCCACCGCGCCACCTGCGCCGGCCATGTGATCGAGCACACCCGCAGCGGTGCCACGATCAGCGCCGCCTTGAATTGTCCGCAGACAGCGAGATGGTCGAGCGCCGTCAACGTCACCACCGTCTTGCCCTTGCCAGGGGAGACAAACAGCGCGGCCCGGTCGTTGTCGAGCAGATGGTCTACCATCGCTGGCTGGTAGTCGAAGGGTTGGAAGGTCTCGGTCATGGTTTTAATATGTGCCATGAGAGTTTAGCCACTCGCGGAACTTGGCCGTTGCCGAGGCAGCGCAGTCTGTCCACCCGAGCGGCCACCCCATGAGCCACTCGACCCACGTCGGGTTCAGTTGCCCACCAATCTGGTCGTTCAGATTCCGTGAGCGTTCCGGGTTCTCCCATCGGTCGGTCGATCCTGTCCGATAGTCCCGCGCCTGCGGCGTGGCAAACTGAGTATGGATCGCTGTCCCATTCGTCGATTTCAGGGCAGGGGCATTCTCCAGTGTGCATTCCGTGGATGTTGCACCACCAGTCATCACAGCAGGGGCAGGGCATCCACGCTGATGCACCATCGTTCCGAGGTTTGGAGATTTCCGGTTGCCCTGGGTCGCTCCGGTGTCCTTCCAGTCCCGTTGATTCGGCGTCGGCCAGATTAGAGACTTCTTCACCTCTTCGGCCAGAATCTTCCCGCCTTTCCCGTTCGGGCGGCTGCCCGGATTCCCTGCCCGAGGCGTTGGCCACAATCCAGATTCTGTCTCGCTTGTGAGGTGCGCCGGCGTGATGCGCTCCCACAATGCCCCATTCCGCATCATACCCCATTTCGGCAAGGTCAGCGAGGACGACGGCAAGACCTCTTCCCACAAGCATCGGTGAGTTTTCCACGAAGACGAATCTCGGCAATACTTCACCGATGATTCGCGCCATGTGCTTCCACATGCCGCTTCGCTCTCCTTCGATCCCGGCACCTTTGCCAGCGGCAGAGATGTCCTGGCAGGGGAAGCCGCCAGACACCACATCAATACGGCCTCGCCATGGCTTACCGTCGAAGGTCTGAACGTCATCCCAGATCGGGAAGGCTTCAAGGCATCCGTCATTTTGTCTGGCGACCAGAACGTCCCGTGCGTAGGCGTCCCACTCGACGGCGCAGACGGTTCTCCATCCAAGGAGTTTTCCACCGAGTATGCCGCCACCAGCGCCTGCGAATAGTGCCAGCTCATTGAGTTTTTCCTGCATAGGGTTGAGATAGGGTTTGCATAGGGTTGCTAGAGAACAGCACGCTTTGAATCATCTCCTTTCCCTTGCCGATGTCATCGCACCACGCGACGTGCGCGCCGTGCTCGTGCAGGTCGGCCAGCCAGCGGAGTTGCAGCGCGGTCGGCTGCTTGCCCGGCGACTTGAACTCGATGAACAGCACCTTGCCGTCGCGCAGGAACATCCGGTCTGGCTGCCCCTTCTGGTTCGGGCCCGCCAGTTTCATGACTAGGCAGCCCCATGCTTTCGCATAGGCGCAGACAGCGCGCTCGATGGTTGATTCACTCATGACAGGTGAAGCTCTTCCTATCAATTTCCACCATCGCCCGCTTGAGGTAAACAGCTTGGTCCAGGCATTCCTCGTAGGCGTGCTGGAGCCATTCGCGCAGATCGAGCGGGTTTTCGGCGACCGTGACGCCGTATTTTTGAATGCCGAGTTGTTGGCGGCGGGCGATGTCCTCGCAGACTGCCGCCTCGACGCCAGTTGGATTTGTTGGTGTGCTCATCGTGCGGAAATCACGGGCTTCTTGAATGCAAAGATCCCCAGCAGCGCTGCCCGCCCCACCACGTCCTCGTCTGCCGCCGCCATTTCCTTGAGCCACAGCAGCACCGGCGCGCGCTTGATCTCCATGCTGACGAACATCGGCTCAGCCCGATAGACATCCGTGATGTTCTCGATGTCGAAATCCCACGCGAACCGCACGCCCTGCGCCACTTTCGTGCTGGCCACCTCGTCGGATGCCGCCAGCTTCGCCGCCACCGCCTCACGATGCGCGAGCACGTCGGCGATCCGGCCGCTCTCCTCCGCCGCCTCGCGGGCTTGTCTGGCGAACTCGAACGCCTTGCGCTCCTCAGCCTCCGCGATCGCCTGGAGCCTCGCCACCTCGTTCGCGTGGTCGCCGATGAGTCCCTTGATCCGGCATTCCTCCAGCTCGATCTCCGCGAGGAAATCCTTCGCCGCCTGTTCGATCAGTTTGCCGACGCGCAGCACCGGCTCCTTGATCTCCTTGCGGCACTTGTCCACCTCGATCCGCATCGCGGCGAGGCGGGAGAGATGCACGCGGGCATCTCCGCTCTCGTCGTTGGTGGTGACCTTGGCGATAGCAGCGGAGGCAGACAGCATCGTCTGTTTGCGGACGTGGGCGTTCGGGTCGATGGTCAGTGAGTAGCCGTCACCGCTGAGGATGATCGGCATTTCGGATAGTTGGTTGGTTTTCGTAATCATTGGTTGTGTTGGTTGTTCGGCAGAGATTGGCGTGCCACGATTTTAGCGGCGAACTCCCACTTTCGGCGTTCTTCGGCGGCAGCAGCCAGCATCAAGCATTTAGCGAGACCATCGCCCCGCTTGTGCTTGAAGGTGGCGATCACGTCGGAGTTGATCCGCAGTTCATAGTTGCGTTCACCTAGCGGGTTGGGGTCGTCGTGCGGCCCCACGTTTACGATTGCGATCATGGCAGGATACCGGCGTTGTGGTTGATGTGTTCGGAAATTTCGCGGGAGAATTGGATCGCGAGCAGGTCGATGATGGTGGCGTTGAACCCCTCGTCCGTGTCGTAGTCGCCCGTCGCGATCTGGCAGGCGTTGATCTCCCTGCCTGTCATGAGGTGGAAGCGGGTGGCCAGCAGCGCACGGGCGATCTGTGCATACTCGACGCCGGCGGCCTTGTAGGAAGCGTCCTCCTCCGGTGTCGGCGGGCGGATGCTGTCTGCGGTGTCTGTGAAAGAATATCCGCCCGCTGCGTCACTGACTCCCACTCCCCAGAGTGTAGTGTCAGCATCCGCTGGCAACATTGCCACGGGCGGTTTTTCGGCAGCATCACTCGATGCCGCGAAATTGTTATAAGACTCCTCCATCTCGCGGTCTTTCGCTTCGTCGCGGAGGTGGTCGGCGAGGTCCAGCAGCCGCTCGTGGCGGTCGGTCTTCTCGCAGGTGTCGTCTTCGGGGTCGCAGTAGGTTCTCATGTTATTGTCTGGATGGAAGTTCGCCGTTCGCCTGCCATTGCAGGCTGTTGAAATCCTCGCCGGGGGTGTGGCCCACCTGGTCGGGGAGTAATGTTCCGCGGCACAGCGGCGTGGCGTCGATCAGACGTGCGGCGGCGAGCGTGTGCTTCGGGTATTTCTTCAGTAACGCGCGGTCTGCGAGTGGCAGGTTTGCGTTGAGCATTGCGGTGTTGTGCTTGGCGAGCTGCCGTTTCGCAGCGGCGATGAGTGCGGGGTTGATCATGGTGTTATTTGGTTTTCGTCGTTGCATCCCACTCAGCGATCGTCATCAGCAGACTCTCCACGGCATCGAAAACGGCCGGCCATTCGTCCGGAGTGATGCAAACCGACTGGTCTTGTGCGTCTCGATGATCGCTTTGCTGGGAGATTTTCACATACTCTCCCGCCGCCTCATCCTCGATTTCGATGTGGATGGTTTGATCCGAAAAGATCGGCTCTCCGGGTTGCGAGATTGTCAGGCGGGTGACTCTGGTATGGTAGTTCATGTTCGTGGGAAAAAATTGGTTTTGCTTAGACTCACGCCGCCGGTGCAGATGCAGCAGGTCTTGAGCAGGAGTCGGCAGGCGTGGCGGTAGCAGGTTTCACAATGTTCGGGCGGGCAGGGTTTCTCTCTCAGTTTGCGGGCGTTGGCGGCGAGTCGCTGGGAGATGGTCAGTATGGCTGGCTGCGGACCGTCTGCGGGTGGTCGAACAACATGAAGGACTTCAGCAGCAGCGGCAGCGGTTGCCCGTCCAGCCGCAGCGCCAGCCACCCCCGCTCCGAGTCCGTGGGATCGCGCATCAGACAAAGCTCGCTCTCGAACGCGTTGATGGCTTGATGCCAGGCGGTCGTCGCCGCGTCCGCCGCCACTGGCAGAACTGGCATCGCCTCGCCCTGCGGCCTGCTCAGGCTCCGCAGCTCCGAGTGGTGTGCCTTCTCCGCGATGTCCGCCGCCGGCAGCGGGGTCGATGCACTCAGCACCAGCCCCGCCCGCCGCTTTCCCAAGCTCGGCGGGTCGATGCGGGCGATGGCGGCTTCCAGCACGGGGTCTGCCTGCGGGGTCTGCGGTGCGGCAGGCGCGGCTGCGCGCTTCTTGGCGGCGATGATTTCTGCGATGGTCATGTGTAAAAATGGTTGGAAAATTGAAGGCCCGTTAACTCCGGTCTGGATTTGGAATCCATCCCGGTCTAGCAGTGGACAGGCGGCGCGACGGGCCAAGCGCGGCACCTCACTGCTGAGAGGTTCAATACGGGATGTCATCCCCAGCCAGCAGTGCGCCCAACTCATCGAGCGCGGCGATCAGGCCAGCGTCCTCCAGGTTCCGCGCTGCCTTGGCCTGCGGCAGCCACTTCTCGATCAGGATCTTGACGCCGGCCTCGTCAACGTCCGCCAGCTTCTTGCCCTTGTGCTTGCCGACATGCACGACCACCGCTTCCCAGCCGCTAGCAGCAGGCGCGTCGGCCTCATCCTCGCTGTCTGCGCTGTCAGACTTCTCTTCGCGGTCCTTGATCCGCTTATACTTGCCGGAAGGCTTCAGTGACTTCTCCTTGTCCGG
>JBFZFJ010000093.1:0-5018 GCA_041306405.1 Verrucomicrobiales bacterium
AGCTCGAGTTCAGGCAAGCCGACGCATTTGCCTTCAAATGCCACGCCCCAACCGTCCCCCGCGATGAGGGAAATCACGTCGTGAAAGCCGTGCGCGCCGACGATTCGGCCGCCGGAATCCCCTGCCCCGGCCAGATTTCGCTCAAGAAAGCCATCCCCCACGGTGCCGGGCTCGGCGGTGGCAGCAGCGACGCCGCCATGACCTTGCTGGGATTGAACCGGCTCCATGATTTCAAGCTCAGCGTGGATTCCATGCACGAACTCGCCGCGTCGCTCGGCTCGGACATCCCGTTTTTCCTCACCACCGGAGCCTCCCGCTGCACCGGACGCGGGGAAAAAATCGAACCCGTCCCCTCTCCCCCGCCCATGACGGTCTTGCTCCTCAAGCCATCCTTCAGCGTCCCGACGCCGGACGCTTACGGCCGATGGAAACAATCGCTGGAGCTTCCCGGCGTGCGTTACGCCGCTCAGGACATCGAGGGCGTTTTGCTTTCAAACGATCTCGAGCGTCCCGTTTTCGAAAAACACCGCTTCCTCGCCGAGCTCAAGCAATGGCTGCTCGCACGCAGGGAAACCGCCGCCGCGCTGATGAGCGGCTCCGGTTCCACGGTTTTCGCAGTCCTGAATGACGGAGCCGATGCGGACGCCCTCGCCAAATCCGCCCGCCACGAACTCGATCCCGGCCTGTGGCATTGGGCGGGCCGGACCGAAGGACCGGACTGAGTCATAAAATGCACGCCTCGTTTGACAAGTAACGACGCTTCCCTCTAGGTTGCCCGTCCCGACGCCGAAGTCGGTCCAATTTATCATGAACATTGTTGTCGAAAAGTTGCCAAAGTGCGTCGCCACCCTTCGCGTTGAAATTCCAGCGGACAAAGTCCAAGGCGAGCGCGAGCAAATCGTCAGAGGCTATGCCAGCAAGGCCCGCGTCCCCGGCTTCCGCCCCGGCAAAGCGCCACGCGCGGTTGTCGAAAAGCGCTTCCAAAAGGAAATCGCCGAGGAACTCAACGGCGCGCTCATCAACGAGGCCTACGACGAAGCCCTCAAACAGGAGTCCCTCCACGTCCTCGACTTCGGCGTGCCGGAAGACGTCACCACCCACCCGGACGGCAGCATCACTTTCGTCGCCAAGCTCACTCTCGCGCCCGAAGTCACTGTCCCTGAATACAAAGGAGTCAGCGTGACCGTCCCGCCGCTCGCGGTGCCGGACGAGGAAATCGAAGCCCAGCTCACCGCGCTCCAGGAGCGTTTCGCAGATTTCAACGCCATCGAAGGCCGCCCCGCCGCCATGGGCGACTTCGCCGTCATCGACTACACCTCGACCGTCGAAGGCAAACCGACCGAGGAATTCCTCGGCAAACCCGCCGGCTACCTCACCGGCCGCGAAGGCTTCTGGGTCCGCCTCGATGAAAAGGCCTTCCTTCCCGGATTCGCCGGTCAGCTTGTCGGCATGAATGCCGACGATTCCCGTGAAATCACCATCACCCTTCCCGAAGATTTCCCGGTCAGCGAACTCGCCAACAAGGAAATCGTTTTCCAAACCGTCCTCAAGGAACTCAAGGAAGCCATCCTTCCCGCCCTCGACGACGAGATGGCCAACCGCCTCGCCCCCGGCAAAACGATGGCCGACATCAAGGAAATCATCCGCGATAACATGGCCGGCGAACGCGACCGCAAAATCTCGGACATGAAAGTGAACCAGATCGTCGCGCACTTCAACGCACAGGTCGATTTCGAGCTGCCGGAAGAACTCATCACCCAGGAAACGCAAAGCCAGGCCGACGCCATGGTGAAACGCGGAGTCCAGTCCGGCATGACCGAAGGCGAGATCGAATCCCAACAGGACGAAATCTTCGCCAGCGCCGGCCAACAAGCCGTCTCCAACCTCCGCACCAACTTCATCCTCCAGGAAATCGCGCGGATTGAAAAAATCACCGTGTCCGACTCCGAGCTGATCAATCATCTCGCCCAAATCGCGACCCAGCGCAAAGTCGCCCCGAAAAAATTCATCAAGGACATGCAACGCGCCGGCCGCATCCAGAACATCCGCAGCTCGATGGCCATCGGCAAGACCATTGACTTCCTCGTCGAGCACGCGAATGTAGTCGAATCCGCAGAAACCCCCATCAATGACTAACTTCCAATCACCTTCCATGAGCTCATCCGCCCCGCGCAACAGCTACTACGTCCCCGTCGTCATCGAGCAGGACGCGCGCGGCGAGCGCTCGTTCGACATCTACTCGCGCCTCCTCAAGGACCGCATCATCTTCATCGGCACGCCGATCGATGACTTCGTCGCCAACTCGGTGATCGCCCAGCTACTGTTCCTGCAAATGCAGGACCCGAAAAAGGACATCCACATTTACATCAACTCCCCCGGCGGCTCCGTCACCGCCGGCCTCGCGATGTATGACACGATGCAATTCCTCACCTGCGACGTGAACACCTACTGCATCGGCATCGCCGCATCCATGGGCTCGGTGCTCCTCACCGCCGGCACCAAGGGCAAACGTTTCTGCCTGCCGAACTCCCACGTCATGATCCACCAGGTTTCCGGCGGCGCGCAGGGAACGGCTTCCGACGTCGAGCGCACCATCGGCTTCATGTTCAATCTCAAGAAGCGCCTCAATGGAATCCTTGCCTTTCACACCGGCAAGTCCATCGAACAGGTCGAGAACGACTCGGACCGCGACAACTACATGACCGCCGAGCAATCCGTGGCCTACGGCCTCGTGGACAAGGTCCTCGAAAGCCGCAAACAGCTGCCGGAACCCGTCGTCGCCGCCATCGAGGAGAAAAAGCCGGAAGCTTGATCCCGCTGAATTCCGAACACCCCCATCTGACACCACCCCATGGCCCGCGCTTCAAATCTGACGATGTGCTCCTTCTGCGGAAAGAGCCACTCGGAGGTTAAAAAACTGATCGCCGGCCCCGGTGTCTATATCTGCAACGAGTGCATCGAGGTTTGCTCCAACATCCTCGAAAAGGAACTCGGCGGCACTCCGGCCAAAGGCAAAACCCCTGCGGAAAAACCCGGTTTCAAGATTCCCTCCCCGGCCTCCATCCTTGCCAAGCTCAACGAGCACGTCATCGGTCAGGAAAACGCCAAAAAGGTGCTCTCTGTCGCCGTTTACAATCACTATCAGCGCCTCCGCCAGGACCAGGCCAAGGTCAGTGACGAGTTCAAGGACGTGGAGATCGAGAAGTCGAACATCATGCTTCTCGGCCCGACAGGTTCCGGAAAAACGCTGCTCGCCCGCACGCTCGCCCGCGTGCTCGACGTGCCGTTCTGCATCGTGGACGCCACCACGCTCACCGAAGCCGGCTACGTCGGCGAGGACGTGGAAAACATCATCCTGCGCCTGCTGCAAGCCTCCGACTTCGACGTCGCCCGCGCCGAGCGCGGCATCATCTACGTTGACGAGATCGACAAGATCGGCCGCAAGACCGAGAACGTCTCGATCACCCGCGATGTCTCCGGCGAGGGCGTCCAACAGGCTCTTCTCAAGATCCTAGAAGGCACGATTTGCAACGTCCCGCCGCAAGGTGGCCGCAAGCATCCCCAACAGGAATACATCCAGGTCAACACCGAGAAAATCCTCTTCATCGTCGGCGGTGCGTTCGTCGGCCTCGAAGACATGGTCCGCCGCCGCCTCGGCAGCAACACCCTCGGTTTCCACGCGGACACCTCCAAGGAAAACCTCGACGATCCGTCCGTGAACGTCTTGGAAAAAGTCCAACCGGAAGACCTCCTCCACTTCGGCCTCATCCCGGAATTCATCGGCCGCATCCCGGTCATTTCCGCGCTCCGGAAGCTGACGGAAGATGAGCTGATCTCGATTCTCACCGAACCGAAGAACGCCTTGGTCAAACAATATGGCAAGCAACTCGCCATGAACGGCGTGAAGCTGCGGGTCACGCGGGACGCCCTCCAGGCTCTCGCCGAAGAAGCCGTCCGCCGCGGCACCGGAGCCCGCGCCTTGCGCTCGATTTTCGAAAAGCTGATGCTCGAAGTCATGTTCGACATCCCATCGCGCGAAGACATCGACACCGTGACCATCAACCGCCAGGTAGTGACCGGCGAGCGACCTCCCAGCATCCGCCGCAAGCGTGCGGACCAGGACGCTGCCTGATTAAACCGGAAATCCCTGCCGGTTTTTCCGTCCATCCGCTACTTGTCAGAACCCGTTTTCCGGCGGCAATCCGAGCTTGATTTGCCCGTTCGAATGGCTAATCTGCTGGCGCGCTGTGCGTTAGTCGCCCAGTGGCAGAGCAACAAACAACCAAATAACTACATGAACACCGTCAAATTCCTCGTCATCGCTGCAGCAGCTTCTGTCCTCGCGGCCTCCTGCTGCCCAAGCGCACCAGCACCGGCCCCAGCTCCAGTGCACGCTACCAAGTAATCCAGCTTCCAAAAGCCCGGCCCGCCTCCATGGTGGACCGGGCTTTTTCGTGCCTCCAAGTCATCCACATTCTGCCGCACGCATCGCATTTCGCGCTTTTCGCTTCCCCCGTGGCTGGCTAGCCTCACGGCCATGTTGATAAAATCCATCGCAGCTCTCGCCACCTTATTAGGAGCCTCCCTCACCCTTCAGGCCGCCCCGTCGCACCGGCTGTTGTTTTTCACCAAGTCGAGCGGTTTCGAGCATGAGGTGATCTCGTGGAAAAAGGGCCAGCCCAGCTTCGCGGAACAAATCTTCACCGGGCTCGGCACCAAGCACTCCTGGGAGTTCGTGTTTTCCAAGGACGGTTCGAAATTCTCGCCCGAATATCTAGCCGGCTTCGACGCGGTCGTTTTCTATACCTCCGGCGACCTCACCACGCCGGGAACCGACGGCCAGCCCGCGATGACTCCCGCCGGCAAGCAAGCCCTCTTGGACTACGTCAAAGGCGGCAAGGGATTCATCGGCCTGCACTCTGCCAGCGACAGCTTCCACACCGCTAACGAATCGAAAAAAGGCCCCGACCGCTACCTCAACCACGGCAAGGACGCCGATCCATATGTCTGCATGCTTG
>JBFZFJ010000094.1:0-2685 GCA_041306405.1 Verrucomicrobiales bacterium
CTTGGCGATACGGCGGAGGCTCTTAACGTAGCCATGCCACCGGCCTTGATTGAGTACCGCAAAGACGGCAAGTTTTACCGAGTAATGAAAAGGGAATGGGCATGAGACCTAGTAAGCCAGAAGCGCTTGTGCGCTATGAGGAGTGGCTAAAGAACGGCCCGCCGCACTTCTGCTGGAACTGCGACAACTACGGCCCGAAGGGCGAGTGCTATAAGTACAAGATGAACCCGCCAGAGGAGTTCGTGCACACTCAGGACGCTTGCCCAGACTGGATCGCGGAGGTGCCGTTTTGACCCGCGTTCGCACCGAGCATGAGGAACAACGCGAGTTTGTGAGCTGGTTCCGCCAGACCTATAGACCTGTGCGGATCTTCGCCATTCCGAACGGTGAGCAACGCGCCAAGACCACCGGAATGCGATTGAAAGTTGAGGGTGTTGTCGCTGGCGTTCCCGACCTCTTTATCCCGGCATGGAATGTCTGGGTTGAGATGAAGCGCACCAAGGGAGGTGTCGTGTCAGCCGTTCAGGATGACTGGCACCAATACCTAAGAAGCATCGGCCAAACCGTCATTATCGCGTACGGTTCAGCCGATGCTAAAGAACAGATTAAAGGTCTTGATCCTCACGCAGCCTGATCATACTCGATCTCAACGGCTACTCTGGACGCATCCCGATAAAGTTTAGTCAATTCGCGCTCTGCAATGATAATCCGCGTTTTCCATTCCGGGTTAAAATCACGCATCGCGCCAAGACGACGGGATAGAAACGCAACGTCTCTAGCCAGATCAGCGCTCATGGCTATGCCTTCCTCGATCTTCTGGATGCCGTGAAAAACAGACGTATGATCGCGGCTCATGGCCTTGCCTATCTGTGGTTTCGACAGGTGCGAACAGTGACGCCAGACCAGAAACATGGCGACCTGACGCGGGAGACTGATACGACGTAGGCGTGACGGCCCGGTGATTTCGGCATACGAAACCTCATAGTGGTTCGCCACCAGGGTTAGGACGGTTCGGGCGGTTATTCTCATCGTGAAGCCCCCGGCAGATGATCCCCACGCTGGAAGGCTAAAGCCAGTGCCCTGACAAACCGTTGATCACGGGCAGCTTGAACGGATTTTTCACCGACGCCCTGATGGCAATCATTAGACGGCTTGAGCTTGTTCGTGGCGTTTTTTACGGCTGATATGCTCACATCCAATGACCGGGCAATCTGGGCTTTTGGTATGCCCGCTTCGTACATCCTGATGATCCGGTCGTTACGGGCTTTTTGGGCGGCGGTGTTCACTAAAACCTCCTCCAAGTCCGCTCATTCTCCACGACGCCCAAAGCTTGGGCCAGTTTACCGGCCACAGCTCGCTCGCCACGATAGACCTTGACCAGCCCGCCATAGGACACACCGGCTTTCTTGGCCGCCGGTCTCAACCCGCCGTGTAGCACGACGTAGGCGCGCAAGAGTTCATCAACGTCGGTTTTGGTTAGGGTGGTCATGCGGGGGTTACCTTTGTGCAGAGGGAGGCGGAGACAACGACTGGCATGTAACCGCCAGCAAGACAGACAAAATCGTTTCCGTTAAGGGGAATTTCGGCCAAAACCTCACACGGCCCTTTCATGCCAAGCACCTCAACAAAATCACCCACCTTAATCGCAGGCGGGAGGACTTCGAGGGATTGGATGTATGGGATGCAAGGCCACCGGCGGCGCGTCCCATCATCAATACGGATTGGGCAAATCAAATCACCATGATCAATCTCCTTCACCACCCCCTCACTAACCCACCTAACCCGATCCCCAACCCGGACCTTGACGCCCTTAACCTCTACATAATCGGACATTACGACCTCCTGTTAAAACCTAACCCCGACCCTAGCCAATAAAAACACATAGCGCAACCCCGATTATGGGCTTGACAGGCAACGCCATGTAGCCCTAACTTGGTTTCAACAGGAACGGAGGCCGCACAGATGGCAATCATAAACTTTGAAGTTGAGTGTGAAGTCACAGGCGATGTTGAGGGTGAAGCGCCCGATCTGACGGTCTCTGACATTGAGATCAACAGCGTGATGATGCAGGTCCGCACGTACAACCGCGCCAAGAATGCGTTCGTGACAACCGGCGTTGATTTGCTGGAGGGGCTTAACTCCGACGCCAGATGGCAGGTGATGTGCAACATCATCAGCGCCCAGGACGACCTGATCAGAGAAAGTGTTACTGACGATGCGTGACCCCGAAACCTTCGAGCAAGCCATGTCGGTGCTGACTTACGCAATCGGCATGGTCGAGCGCTATCCACCACTCATCCCCACCGATTCCACCCGTCTTGACCTTGCCGTTGCGAGGCTGGACGATATCGCTACGAGAGCGAGCCGAGCATTGGAGAATGTAAAGTGAAATATGATCCGCGTTACGAGAGCGCCCGCGCTACGAACCAATCCGAGCGCGGCTGGGACTTCCGGCCTGTGCCTAAGTCATCCGGTCTCGCCGGTCACTTGCTGGCGTTTGCCGGGTTCATGGGTTTTTGCGGGGTTGTGTTTTTGCTTTGGGTGGGTGTGGCATGACCCCCACACCAGAACAGGAGCGGGCGCGGGAGGGTGCGGGGTATACTCCGGGGCCTTGGGCTTGGTTTGGCAGCAATCGCGGCGTCTACTTGGCGACCCCAGACCGTGGCCGAACCTACATCATGGGCT
>JBFZFJ010000095.1:0-10708 GCA_041306405.1 Verrucomicrobiales bacterium
GGGGGTGGGTGGGATAGGCGGGTGATTTTCCGTCTGGAGCTTCATCAATTAGGCGTTGAAGATCGTGCATTGCCCTCGCGGTTAATTCTTTTACCGAATTCATGATTCAACCTCCTCCTGCATGGCGGCTTGCTCCTCGAAGTAGTGGCTGCGCAGAGCCTCGATTTGTTCCTCCAGCTCGGGAGGCAAGATTTCAGCGGGCGGCTTGCTGGGTGGGAGTGTCGATTGCTTACCTCCTTCCCTACCTGCGCCCATCTTTTTCCGCATCTCAAAACTCCGGTCGGCGGTCGAGAGGCACCGGGCGAAGTGGCGGTGGGTGGTGATTGCACTCATTAGCGTGCGCCTTCCAGTAAAGCCTCAATATCTTCCTGACGGACTCTGACTGACTTACCCAAGCGGACGACCTTGAGGCTTCCGTTGGCGATGAGGGTGTCCACTGTCCTGATTGAGACAGCGAGGGTGGCGGCGACGGCTGCGCGGTTAAGCAGCGGGCGGATTGTGGGTGCAGGTCTGTTCGACATGGCGCGAAGCTTGGCAGCTTGACTCACTTTCGAACCCGTAGAGTTTCCAGAAAATTTACGACCTCTCTTCCCTCGCTCGCCTGCGAGCCGCGATAAGGCGTCGAATACTTTTGCTAGGGAAAAGATACTCTGCCGGCAGCTTCTTGATTAGCAAAAAACGTCTGTCGTTCCCTACATCATCGGTGGAAACATCTTGGCCCAAGAACTCGCTGAGGAGTGCAGCCGTATTCTCATCAGAGAACCATACAAAACCGGGCATATGCGGTGACACTTTCATTCTAATCCGGAATTGATTCCAAACGAGCGTTCGCCTCCGCACCGATACAAATGACTCTTTGGATTTTTTGAGTTTGTCGAATCGTTCTCCCGCTCCGTGCTGGCTGCAAAGCTGTTTGATTACATTTGGATTTTTCGCAAGCTGCTCCGGAGTCATCCCGTATGCGGAAATTGACATCGGGTCGGAACAGCATTCGGCCAATAGTCTTTTGATAGACTCAAGTGAGGAATTCAAAGCGTCACTAACTTTTACTGGCCACGGATCGGGTTGAGGTTCACTTGACAGCCACTCATAGCCGATATCCTCAAGTGAGACGACAATTATTGCATCGTCAGGAAGTCTTCCTAATGCGCGGAGCTTTTCTGCTTCCTTTGTAGTCAGGGATGGAGGCTGCTCATTTTTCATGCTGTCCTCCTTCCCGTTTCGATTGCGGCGACGTTGTCTGGCGCATTGCCGGGGCGGATGTTCCAGAGCTTGTCCGCCCTCCCTTGCTCGATGTTCGTGATATTCAAACAGTTCATGCCACCGCCTCTTGAAGAACTTCGGGATGTTTCAGGGCGATGGAGATCAACATGCGGGCAGCGCCAGAGGGTTCGCGCTTCTTCTGTTCCCAACTGCGGAGGGTGCTGAGTCCGATGCCTAGCAGGTCGGCGAAGGCTTCCTGCGTGAGGTCGAGGGACTGACGGACCTTGGCGACTTCGCTCTTGGCTTCCCACGCCTTGGCGGATTTGCGGCGCTGGGATTCAGGATTCACCGCCACGCGGGAGAAGGTGCCGTCGGGCCTTTTCTCAATGCGGAAAACCCTAGCAGGAGTGCGCTCGCCCCGCTCCAGCGCGTCTTTCTTGCTCTTGAGCGTGGCAGCCGTTGGAGCTTGGCCAGCGGGCTTGGTGGTGGATGGGATGGCTTTCATGGTTTCTTCTTTTTGAGTTCCTTCAACTGAGCTTGGCTGAGATTTTCCGCTTCGTTCTTGGCGTAGAGATCGAGAAGCAGGATGCGGTGGTCAT
Organism: Verrucomicrobiales bacterium; assembly: GCA_041306405.1. Taxonomy (GTDB): domain Bacteria; phylum Verrucomicrobiota; class Verrucomicrobiia; order Verrucomicrobiales; family Akkermansiaceae; genus Luteolibacter. Next base: position 1,803 of record JBFZFJ010000095.1, read on the forward strand.
CGGTGATCCAGTAGTAAATGACGCGTGCGCCGCCTCGCTTGCCGTGGCCCTTGGCGGCCCAGCGGAGTTTGCGGCAGCCACCGGAACCGGGAATGATGTCACCGGCATCGGGTTGCTCCCACAAATACATCTGGATCGCGAAGATCCCATCGTCACCGATCAGGCGGAGTGCTTTCTCAGTGAAATCAGGATCTTCCTCAAAGGTCACGGCGGGATTCTACGGAGGATTGCCCGGCTTTCAAGATGTAATACTTAGTATTATTTTTTGCACGGTGGCGGGAGTGACTCATGCGCTCGCCCTCCCTTCCTCGATGCTGGCGACGTTGGCGGGGGCGTTGCCCGGGAGAATGTCCCAGAGCTTGTCTGCCTCCTTCTTTTTGATGAGCTTCCGGTAGTGGGTGTGGATCATGCCGACTGATGTGCCCGCCTCCTTCGCGGTGGAGTCAATCGACCCGTGCGTCTCGTAGTGGCAGGAGATGAAGGTTTTCCGCAGGGCGTTCGCCGGCCACTCGCCAACGTCCCACCCGGCGACGGCACGGGCGTCTTGCAAGCGGCGGGTGTATTCATCGAAGTCGCGGAAGGCGGCAATCTTTCCGCGCTTCTTGGCGAGCGGGCGGAGCCACTTCAGCGCGTTCGCGGGAATGGTGACGTGCCGGGCGTGTCCCTCGCGCTTGCCCTCCTCGGCGGTGATTTCGAGCGTGCCGTCTTCCCAGTCCACGCTGGACCATTCGAGCCGGAACATTTCACGGTTGCGGACGCCGCAGAATGTCATGAGCACGAGCGCGGGAAGCGTCTTGGCGGGGCTGGCGTTCAAGAGCTGCTTTACCTCGGCAGGCGTGAGGATCACCGCACGCTTGCGGCGGACCTTGGGGGCTGCGGTCGCAGTCACCGGGTTGACGGTGATGTTTCCGGCGCGGACGGCATAGGTGAAGACGTTGCCCAAGACGCGGCGGAAGTTGACCTTGGACTGTGGAGCGAGCGGCAGGGCGTGGAGCCAGTCCGCAATGTCGTTGCGATGAATGCTGCCAATCGGAGTTTTTCCGAAGGTAATCTCGAAACGGGCAATCCGGTTTTTCAGGTCGGCAAGATGCACTTGGGAAAGCCCGCCGCGTTCCTTCTCGTCCAGGAACTTCTTCACCACGGTTGAAAGCGGTGTTGCGTCATGCTTGGCTGTGGCTTCCAAGTGCTGAACGTAGAACCGGACGGCATCAGTGAGGGTCTTGCCGTGGGGCTTGAGTGCCCGGTGGGCGGCTGCCGCCTCCGTGAGTAGTGATTCATCGGTGGCAAGGACGCGATCACTCTTGGCGGCGTTGGAAACCCTAGTCGTCTCGTCGGCCATGAACTTGTCGCGCTCCTCGGACTCGTCGTGCCGGAAGAACTTCCGGCTGCGTTTACCAGCAAGCCGGGTTTCCACGATCCAGAGATAGCCCGCCTTCCGTTGGGAGTGCTTCTTGGGTAGCTCCCGGCATTTCACCGGATCACTCTTCTTGGGTTGCTTGCTTTCTTTGCTTTGTTTTGCGGCGTCTTGCATGGCTGAGCGAGGCTTTACCGAAAAAGGTGTCGATTCAAGCCATTTCGGGCAATTTTTGGGCAATCTTTTTCAGGATGCTTATTTGGCGTGGGAAATCATGGTTTGCAAAACCGTCATTCGAGGGTTCGATTCCCTCCTCCGCCTCCATCCTAAATCGCTGAAAATAAGTGGATTACAGATGGAAAAGAATCGTTAGCAAAACGAGCTGAAACGCTGAAAAGCGCACGAAAACGCACCCGGAAACGGAAAGTAACCGGAAAGTCAATTTAGGCCATCTCGTTGCATCACCGTCGCGCCCGGGCCTTGTGCGATGGAGGGAAGGGCATCTTAGGGTTCCACATGCCGGCAACGAGTCCTGGGCCCCGCCCCATCGGCTTCTGGCGGCCGGGGCGCGGTCTTTCCTTGGATATGCGCGGTGGGGGCGTCTTTTTTCCGAGCTTTACCTTGTCGTTGAGTCATCTAATCGCCAGCGTGGTGGCAGTCAGATAGCCCGGTAAACCGCTTGGCCCAATTCTCGGCCAGATCCTCCCCATGAAAACGTTCCTCATTCCCTGCGCTATCGCGCTGTTCTTGGCTTCAATGGCGTCCGCCCAGCTTGCTGCCGGAAATATCCGTCCCGTCCAGCGCGCGGATTCCAAGCTGGTGGATATTGATTACGATGTCACCGGCACCAGCTCGCCGGTGAGTGTCTCGCTCCAAGGCTCCGCTGATGGTGGCGTCACTTGGACACTGCCGGTCACCTCGCTTACCGGAGCCGTGGGCAGCAACGTCACGCCGGGCAGCAACCTGCGCATCACCTGGGATGCAGGCGCGGACTGGAACCAACAGGTGTCCACCCAGACGAAGTTCCGCATCACGGTGAGTGATGTGCCGCCGCCGCCTCCAGCTGGCTTCTCGCTGATCCCGGCAGGGGTTTTCACCATGGGCGATGTGGATGGTGACACCGAGGCACCTACCCACACGGTGAATGTGAGTGCCTTCTACATGGCGCAGAATCTGGTGACCAAGGCCGAGTGGGATACCGTGCGGACCTGGGCCATCAGCAATGGCTACAGCGATATGGCGGCAGGCGCGGGCAAGGCGAGCAACCATCCGGTGGTGCAGACGGTCTCGTGGTGGGATGGGGTGAAATATTGCAACGCCCGCAGCCAGCAGGAAGGGCTGACCCCCGTTTACACGGTGGGTGGCGCGGTGATGAAGACCGGCACCACGGAACCGGTGGTGAACTGGGCGGCTAATGGCTATCGCCTGCCGACTGAGGCGGAGTGGGAAAAAGCGGCACGCGGCGGCTTGAGCGGCAAGCGTTTCCCATGGGGCGATGAGATCAGCCACAGCCAGGCGAATTATCGTCCGTTTCCCAGCTGGCCCTACGACCTGAGCGGAGCGGTGAACAACTACCACCCGACCTACGCCACCGGATCGACTCCCTACACGTCACCGGTGGGCAGCTTTGCGGCGAATGGCTACGGGCTCAATGACATGGCGGGGAACGTCTGGCAGTGGTGCTGGGATTGGTATGGGACGTATGCCACGGGCACACCGACCGATCCGCGAGGTGTTAGTTCGGGCGCTTACCGGGTGAGCCGGGGGGGCGGTTGGGACTTCAGCGCGTTCGGCTGCCGCGTCGCGTACCGCGACTACGGCGGCAACCCGTCCGGCTCGAACATCAACCTCGGGTTCCGGGTGGCCCGCAGTTCAGTCCCCTAAAAGCAGCAGGAGCGGAACGGAGTAGCCAAGTGAGGGACGAACGTAGGCAACGAAGTGGAGCGGAGGAGTGATTTTGGATTTTAAATCATGGATTTTGAATGGAAGAAAAACTCGCCAACCTCGAAGCGTTCTGCAACGACCCGGACGACGATCTCGATCCCCTCGTCAAGATGGCCGTGCTCCACTACCAGTTCGAGGCCATCCACCCGTTTTACGATGGCAACGGCCGCACCGGGCGCATTCTCCTCATCCTTTTCCTCCGCTTTGCCGGCTTGCTCGACCAGCCCGTGCTCTTCCTCAGCCGCTACATCCTCAGCCGCAAAGGCGAATACTACCGCCTCCTGCGGGAAGTCACCGAGCAGCAATCCTGGCAGCCCTGGCTCCTTTACCTGCTGGAAGCCGTCCGCCAGACCGCCGAGGAAACCTCCCAACGCATCCAAGACATCCAAGTCCTACTCGACGCCATGATCGCGGAAGGAAAAGAGAAACTTTCCGGCCGCACCTTCTCCAAGGAACTCATCGAACTCCTCTTCCAGCGTCCCTACGTGAAAATCCGCTTCGTCGAAGAAGCCGGCATCGCCAAGCGCGCCACCGCCTCACGCTACCTTCACGAACTTGCTGAAATCGGCTACGTCACGCCCATGAAAGTCGGCACCGAGCTTCTTTTCGTCAACCACCGCCTGCTCGATCTTCTCGGGCGCTAAGCCCCACCTCTCAGGGCGTGGGAAATGCGGCTTGCAGCACTCCTGACACATTCCGTGAGCGGCGGGCGTGTCCCATTTTTTAGTGACATGACAAGCGGCGGGGAATCGACCATGTTTTGCTCCGTCGAGGGGAGAGGTCCCCGGTTTCACTTGAGGGGAGAGGTCCCCGCATTCATGACAAAGCTTTGGAGGCCGCACGCGAGTGTGGCCTCTTTTGTGTCTCCGCCCCGCTCAGGATTCGATGATTTCCACCGGCGCGTCCGGCAGCGCCTTGAGAAACGCCTTGCCGTAGCGTTTGGTGAGGATGCGGTTGTCCAAGATGCAGACCAGCCCTTTGTCGCGCTCGGTGCGGATCAAGCGGCCGACGCCCTGGCGCATCTTCAAAATCGCCTCCGGCACCGAGTAGTCCATGAACGGATTTCCGCCCGCCGCCTCGATCGCTTCCAGCCGCGACGCCGTGAGCGGATGGTCCGGCACGGCGAAGGGCAGACGCGTCACGATCACGTTGGAAAGCGCCTCGCCCGGCACGTCCACGCCGGTCCAGAAACTATCCGTCCCGAACAAAACGCTGTGCACGTCGTTGCGGAATTCCTCGATCATCTTGTGGCGCGGCATACCGTCGCCCTGCATGAAAACCCGCCAGCCTTGCGTCCGGAAAAAGTGCTCCAGCCGCTGCGCCGCGTCGCGCATCGTCCGGTAGCTGGTGAACAACACGAAGGCCCGTCCGTCGCTCTCCAGCACGGACTGGCGGATGCCCTCCGCCAGCAGCTCGTCGTAGCGCGGCGTGCCCGGGTCGGGCACGGATTTGTAAATCCGGATCTTCATCTGCCGCTGATAGTCGAAGGGGCTGCCGATGCAAAGCGCGCGGGCGTTTTCCGCGCCCACGCGGCCGCGGAAGTAGCCGAGTTTCGGGTCGCCAACCCCGAGCGTCGCGCTGGTGAGCACCAGGCTTTTCTTGGCGGAAAACAACAGCGGCCGGAGCTTGTCGGCCACGTTCACCGGCGCGGCGTGGAGGCTGAACTGCTGTTCGTCGCGGCCGCTTTTCTCCACCCAGTAGACGCTGTCGTCCGTCGCCTGATCCAGGAAAACCCCGATCGAGCCGTGCGCCTCGCGCAGCCGCCGCGACGCGTCCTGCAACTCGGCGCGCGTCGATTCCGACTCCACGTCCGCGGCGAGGTTGTCGATTTCCAGCCACAAATTCCGCAGCGGATCGGCCATCGTGTTAGGCACTATCTCCGTCTCGCGGACGCGGCATTCCTTCGAGAAGTTTCCGAACTTCGCCACGTCCCCCACCTGATGGAAAAACCGGTCCGCGGCGATGAGGGCCGACTCCACCGCCGTCAGCGCCGAGGCCCGGCGGAACGCTTTCAGCAAGCCCTTGCGGGTCTTCGGATGATAGAGCCGTTGCAGGTCGAAGCGCAGTCCGGACTGCGACACCCGCAGCCCGAGCTGGATCGCCGCCACCTGCTCGATGGTGTGGGCCTCGTCGAGGATCGCAAAATCGTTGGGAAACAGGAATCCGCCGGTTTTTTTCCCGTCATCCTCCTCCGTCGGTTCGTCGTCGGTATTGAGCAGCGCGAAGAACAAGGTGTGGTTCACCACGATCAATTTCGCGTCCGCCGCCGCCTTGCGCGCTTCCTGGAAAAAGCAGTTGCCGCGCGGTCCGCAATGGCGCGCGGTGCATAGGTGCGCCTCGCTGCACACTTGCAGCCAGACCTTCATCTGCGGCTGGAAATCGAGATCGCTGAGCGTGCCGTCGCGGGTTTTTTCCGCCCACTTGGCGATCGCTTCGAGCTCGTCGTTCTCGGTGTTGGTGAAGAGGTCGGCGGATTGCTCGAAGGCGCGCCGCAGCCGCAGCGGGCAGAGATAATTCTGCCGCCCCTTCAAGAGCACCGCCGGCAGCTCCTCGCCGAGGATTTTCCGGACGATCGGGATATCCTTACGCACCAGCTGCTCCTGCAAGTTGATGGTGTGCGTGGAAATGACGCCCTTGCGCCCCGTTTCCAGCGCGAACCGCGCGGCCGGCAGCAGATACGCCAGCGATTTTCCCACCCCGGTGCCGGCCTCGGCGACCAGCGGATTCGCGCCGATGAGCGCTTCCGCCACGGCGACCGCCAGCTCCTGCTGCTGCGGCCGGTATTCGAAATCGCGGGATTTCGCCAGCAGGCCTTTCCGTGAAAAAGCCTCCCGCACCGCATCGCTGAATCCGGGGATCGGCTGGCCTTCGGTCATGGAAATCATCGCCCGGCCATCGCATCGCGCATCGGGCGTTCTGCCAAGCCGCAACTTCGCGCCGCGCCGCCATAACGCGCTCGACAGTTCTCCCCTGCCGCCTCCACTGTCTCCCGCCCGCGGCCGGACCATGAATTTTTTCCGCAACCATCTCATGCGCTTCCTGCTCCCCCTCGCGCTCGCCGCCGCGGGTGCCGCGGTCTGCGCCATGCTCCTCCCCGGAGAAACGGCCGCTGTCAGAGATCAACTCGTCGGCTTCCCGGACTCCGATTCCCAAGCCCATCAGGCGCGGCCCCTTATCCTGGCGGGCCTCTGCTTTCTACCCGCGCTCGCCGCGTTCATCTACGCCCTCGGCGGCACCTTGGACCGTTACATCACCCGCCAGTTCGCCGGGATTTTCGCCGTCTGCCTCGGCGCGCTGCTGATGATCTGGCTGCTGATGGACATGGCCGACAAGATCGGCGATTTCCGCGAATCGAAGGACGTCGTGGCGACGATCGTCAAATTCTACGCCGCCCGCTCGCCGGCCGTCCTGCTCCTGCTGCTACCCTACAGCCTGCTGCTCGCGCTGCTCTACGCGCTGGGAAAACTTTCCGCCAGCCGCGAAATCATCGCCATGATCCAGGCCGGCCGAAGCATTAGCCGGATCACCTTGCCACTGATCACCGCCGGTGTGCTGTTCAGCCTGCTAGGTCTCGGGCTCAATTACCACTGGGCGCCCGCCGCCGAGGGCAACGTCGATAACATCCTGGCCGAAGCCAGCGGCAAACAGGCCACCGAGGCGACCCACGTGCTCTATCGGAACGCCGCCAGCCGCCGGCTGTGGATGATCCGCGCGTTCCCGCAGGATTACCAAAAGGGCGAGGCGCTGCAGGACGTCGAGGTCACCACCACCCGCGAGGACAAGACGCTGGAAAGCCGCCTCTGCGCCAAGCGCGCCTTCTGGGACCGCCCCAGCCGCCGCTGGACCTTCGAGGAGGCCGTCAGCGGGAATTACCCGCCCCACCAAGCGCCGGTTTTCGAAACCCATGCCGCGCCTGTCACCATCGACACGTGGAGCGAGACCCCGTGGCAGCTGATCAAGCCCGGCCTCAGCGCCGACCTGCTCGGCATCCCCGACCTCAGCAGCTGGCTCAAAGCCTGGTCACAAAACGGCCAGTTCGCCGACCCGTCGCCCTACCTGACGCACTGGCACTACCGCTGGGCGCTGCCCTTCGCCTGCCTGGTCACGGTGCTGCTGGCCACGCCGCTGGGCATCCACTTTTCCCGCCGCGGTCCGGGCGGCGGGATCTTCCTCGCCGTGGTCCTCTCCGCGCTGATGATGCTGTTCTCCAGCATCTCGCTGGCGCTTGGCGAATCCGGCACGCTCCGCCCGGCGCACGCCGCGTGGCTTCCCAACATCGTCTTCTCCCTGCTCGGACTCTATCTCTTCCACCGCCGGATCTCCGGCCAACCGATCTACCTGATTCTGCGCCGGCTCATGCCCGGCAACGACTGAACCCACCGCTCCCATGGCAATTGCAGAACCCTGGCATGTCCGCTCCCGCAGCCGCGAATGCGCCGCCGCCCAACGCCCCTTCGTCGATGGCGAAACCATCGTCACCGCCCTTTTCCCCGATCCCGAATCCAGCGGCTACCTCCGCCGCGACTACTGCGTGGAAGGCTGGGCGACCTATCAGGAAACCGGCGGCCAGCCCTTCTCCTTCTGGCGCACCACCTACACCGCCATCCAGAACAACGACGCCGCCATCGCCGCGGAAAAGCTCAGCGCCGAGGAAATCCTCCAGCGGCTGGTGGAAGAGGACGAGGACCACACCGAGAACGCCCGCTTCATCCTCGCCGTGATGCTGGAGCGCCAGAAACTCCTGCGCGAGACCGACAGCCAGCGCACCCCGTCCGGCATCCTGCGCGTTTACGAACACCGCAAAACCGGCGAGGTCTTCATCGTCAAGGACCCGGACATCCCGCTCAGCCAGGTGGAAGCCGTGCAGAACGAGGTCTTCATCCTGCTGGAAAACAACGGCCGTACACCCGTTCCGGAACCAACCCCGGTGACATCACCGGACGAGATTCCCGATCCAGCTGCCGATGAGGTTTCGAACGAAACCGGAGAGACGGATACCTAACAAACGTGCCCTCCCGGCTGTCTCAGCCGGGAGGGCTCAAATCCAATGCCGAGGGGGGTGAAGATGGCTGACGCGGCGACCGGTGATCGCCGCTACGGGGAAGACGGCCCGATCTGGATGAAGAGCCGCTGGCCGGCCCCGGCTGGCAGGTTCGCCGCGGGAATGAGGATGGAGGTCTCGGTGGCGGGCCAGTCGGCGGCTTTGAAGATCCCGACATCCGTCCAGCTGCCCAGATCGCCCGACACGCGGACTTGATAGTCGCGGCCGGGGACGGTCTGGATGAGGGCGGAAGCGCCAGCGGGCGCGGGAGCGAGATTGAGCGTTTTCATCACGCTGGTCCGGTCGGTGGGACTGGTGCCGGCCTGATATTCCGCGAGGTCGCTCATCCCGTCATTGTCGCTATCAAGAGTGGCGGAGAGCTGGTTGAGGCCCGGAGCGAAGGCGAGTTCCCACGAGTCCTTGAGGCCGTCCCCGTCCTCGTCATCCTTGCCGCCGAAACCGAGGGCGATCGAGAACAAGTAGTCCCGCTGGAAGACGCTCTCCAACGGATAGCGGAAAGGAACCACCGGCGCCTGGCCGAGCTCCAGCGTGGCTCCGCGGTCCTCG
>JBFZFJ010000096.1:0-8531 GCA_041306405.1 Verrucomicrobiales bacterium
GAGCAGCCCATCCCGAAGCCGGACGCCAAGCCGGCGGACATGAGCAAGCCGGTCCAGGTCTTCCTGATCATGGGTCAGTCCAATGCGGTGGGCATGGGCAAGGTTGCCATTCTGGAAGCGGCGGTAAAGCAGAAGAACAAATACCCCTATCTGGTGGACAAAGACGGCAACTGGGTCACACGGCAGGATGTCCGTTTCGTCCAGTATATGTCCGGCAAGGGGCCGCTCAAAAACGAATTCCTGTGCGTCAAGCCTGGTAATATCGGTGTGGAATATGCGGTCGGTCATGCGCTTGGGGATGTCATCGATGCTCCGGTCATGATCCTCAAGGTATGCATCGGCAACCGCAGTCTGGGTTGGGATCTGCTGCCGCCCGGCAGTCAGCGGTTCGAAGAAGGCGACAAAGTGTATGCCGGCTACAAGGATTCGCCGGATTCCTGGCCCAAGGGCACCGAGCCGAAGCCTGTCGGTTGGTATGCCGGCAAGCAATATGATGACGACACCGCCGACGCGAAGAAAGTGCTTGCGGATCTCGGCACACACTACCCCGGGGCGACAAAGTATGAGGTTGCGGGAATCTTCTTCTGGCAGGGCGAAAAGGACGCCGGCAACCCCGTGCATTCGGCTCACTACGAGCAGAATCTCGTGAACTTCATCAAGTCGGTGCGCAAGGACTTCAATACCCCGAACGCCAAGGTCGTCATTGCCACCATCGGCGAGGCCACCAAGGGAATGACCGGCAACACCGGAAAAGTGCTCGAGGGACATCTCGCGGTGGACGGCGCCAGCGGCAAGCACCCGGAGTTCAAAGGCAATGTCGCCACGGTCTACACCCACGACATGGCACAAGGCGGCAGCGGCAACGGCCACTACGGTGGCAACGCTGAGGTCTACATGGACGTCGGTGAAGCCATGGGCAAGGCCATGGCGGAATTGCTGAAGAACAAATAAAGCCCAAAAACACATGGACATACCCCCTCACTCCCAGGCTCCGATGCGCGTCCTGGGCCACGCCGGCCCGGCACCCACGAAAGAGATTTTCTAGCAGCCAGCACGTATTACGAACAATGCCCGCCCATGAGTTTCAGAAAAACTAATCTCGCCTGCGCTTTCCTGCAAAGTGCTTCTGTCATCCTTCTTTCGATTACGACCGCATCTGCGCTCAACGATGAGCCACCTGCAAAGACCGAGGGGACGGCGAATCCTCAGCCACTTCCTGCGCTTGAAGAAGAAAAAGCCATTCTTGCAAACATCAAAGCCCCCGAAGGCACGGTGACCAAACTGTTCGCTCGCGAGCCCGATGTCCAAGATCCCACCGCGATCACCTTTGACGACCAGAATCGCCTCTACATCGCCGAGACTCACCGCTTCGAACGAGGCATCGAGGACAACCGCCGCAACCCATGGGTGGCGGATGACTACAAGCTCACCTCCACCGCCGAGCGTTTGGAGATGTTGAAAAAATACGCGGAGAAATTTCCGGATAAAAAGCCAATGGAATATTTCACCAAATACTCAGAAATGATCCGCGTTATTGAGGATAGAAATGGCGATGGCAAATGCGATCACGCCACGATCTATGCAGATGGTTTTAACAATCCACTCGACGGCACCGCCGCCGGCGTGATGGCGCTGGATGGAAAAATCTACTTGGCCTGCATTCCTCATGTTTGGCTGTTGGAAGATGCCAATGGTGATTTAAAAGCAGACAAACGTGAATCCCTCCAAGAAGGCTACGGCATTTCTGTGAGTTTGAGTGGACATGACCTCAATGGCTTTGCTCTTGGTCCTGACAATCGCATCTGGTTCACGATTGGCGATCGCGGCTACAATTTGAAAACCAAAGAGGGTCGGCATCTTTATTCTCAATACGAAGGTGCTGTGTTCCGCATGGAGCGCGATGGCAGTAACCTTGAAGTCGTCCACACCGGCCTACGCAACCCAAAGGAGATCGCGTTCGATCGCTACGGCAACGTCTTTTCCGTGGATAACGAGGCTGACATGCAGGACATGGCTCGCTGTGTCGATGTTGTGGAAGGCGCCCACTCTGGCTGGCAGCGTGGTCATCAAGCGTTCCAAAAATTCACCAACCTGATCCAAGGCACGAGTCGGCACGATACCAACTGGATGAGAGAGCGCCATTGGGACATGGACAGCCCGCTGCGCCCACGCGCCATCCTCGCCCCTGCAGGATGGGTCAGCAAAGGTCCATCGGGTCTCGCCTACAACCCTGGCACGGGGCTCTCGGAAAAATGGGATAATCATTTCTTCGTGTGTGATTTCACCGGCGCAGGCAGTGCCGTGATTGGTTTCCGCATGGAACCGAACGGTGCGGGCTTTAAAGTCGCCAACAAAGAAAACTTCGTCTCCGGAATGCTCTGCACCGATATCGAGTTCGGTTACGATAGCAAAGCTTACGTGACCGATTACGTGGGAAGCTGGCCGACCCATGGTTTTGGAAGTATTTTCACCTTCGAAGATCCTGCGGAAACCGCAAAACCTGAAACCAAACAGGTCCGCGAACTATTCGCAAATGGCATCGAGAAATTGTCCGCAGAGAAACTCGCCGAGCTGCTCCGCCATCCAGATATGCGCGTGCGCCTCCGCGCACAGTTTGCTCTTTCCGGAAATCCAGCTAACCGTCCGCTTCTGCTCGCCGCCACTAGCTCGAACGAAAAAATCACTGCTCGACTGCATGGTGTATGGGGTCTTGGTAACCTCGCACGTTTGAAAAAGGACACCGCTTCAACAGATGCACTCATCAAACTTTGCTCGGACAGCGATGCCAAAGTCCGTGGCCAATCCATCCAAGCCCTCGGCGACGCCGGCCATAAAGCCGCGCTTCTAACATCCGTGAAACTTCTGATCGATTCCGATCCGCGCACTCGCATGCTCGCTGCCATCGCTCTCGGAAAACTCGGCAGCAAAGAACACGTTGCTGATCTGATGGCTCTTGTGGAAAAAAATAACGACCAAGATGAATACGTTCGTCACGGTGCAGTCCAGGGCATGGTTCGCATCGGTGATGCCGATGCCATCCATGCCTTTGCAAAATCCAAATCTCCTGCCGTTCGTCGCGCGATTGTCCTCGCCTTCCGCCGCATGCAAGAAGCCCGCATCGGTGATTTCGTCAAAGACTCCGACCTCTCCATCGCGGTCGAAACCGTTCAAGCGATCAACGACAATTACATCGAGGGCGCACGACCCGCGCTTGCTGCAGCAACTCACCTCGTCGGTAAATCCACATGGGCAGTAGACCTACGCATCCTCAACGCGATGATACGCGCAGGTGGCGATGAAAATGTTCGTCGCTTACTCACCATCGCCGCCGATGAATCGCTCTCCGAAAACGCCCGCACCGAGGCAATGTTTCTGGTGAGACGTTTCGATAAAATCCCACCTACCGATCCGACTACTGGCATGTATCGCCCTATCCCAGAACCACGCAGCATCGAGGCGGCATCACCGGAAATTCGTAAAACGATAGAAACCCTACTCACCAAATCCTCAGGTGACTTGCTTGTCGAAGTCATCGGCGCTGCAGGACAGTTCAAAGTTTCCATCCCACGTGATGCCATGTTTGGCCAACTCACCGGCAAAAATATTCGCCCTGTCATACGCATCGCTGCACTCAAAACACTTGAAAAAGATGCGCCAAACGAATTGCCAAAAACCCTCGTCGAACTGATCGAAGATCCCGATGCCCGCATCCGTGGTGCGGCTCTCGAATCGCTTGGCAAACTTGCCCCAGAAACCGCGTTCGAAGTCGTCACCAAAATCCTCACCTCTGGCAGACCCGATGACCAACAGCGCTCATACGCGCTCCTCACTGAACTCGATCATCCCAAAGCGGCAAGCACGCTCTTAGAGAGATTGAAAACCCTCTCCGCCCAACCTGTTGCGGTCCAACTGGATATTCTGAATGCCGCCGCCAAACGTCCCGAGCCAGAATTTAAAGCAAGCATCGCTGAATACGAAGCCGGACTGGATAAAGCCAATCCACTCGCTGCATTCAAAATTGCTCTCGAAGGCGGCAACGTGGATAACGGCCGCAAAATTTTTCATGGCAGTGGTAACTGTGTCCAATGCCACAAAGCCGGCGACCGTCCCGGCGGCGAAGCAGGTCCTAATCTCAACGGCGTCGGAGCCCGCCAAAACGCTCAATACATCCTCCAATCCATGGTAGAACCCAGCGCAAAACTCACTCCTGGATATTCAGTCATCGCCATCACCATGAATGACGGCTCACTCGTCTCAGGCATGATGATGAAGGAAACCGCCACTGAGGTCGTGGTCAAAAAAATCGAAACCCAAAAAGAAACGGTTTGCAAAAAAACCGACATCAAAACTCTCCCGCCTGCCATGTCCACCATGCCTCCGATGGGTCTGATCTTAAGCAAATCCGATGTCCGGGATCTCGTCGCGTTTCTCGAATCTCTGAAAAAATAATTTCTTGTTTCTCGGTCGAAGGGGAGGATTCCCTGCATTCTAAAAAAAAGGGCAAGAGGCTGTTTAGAATACGGAATCGTCTCGGTTTAGGGGGGGAAGTAGCAGAATGCAGCTGGAACGAACCACCCGATCCGTGGCAGCCATGGCCACGATGGACCACTTTCTTTACAAACACAGAAATCGAAACCCCAACATCCAAACTCCAAACAACCATGAACCACAGAAACCTATTGGGGCTCGCAGGCGCTTTGGCCGTAATGGCTGGCGGCCTCCGGCACGAATTGGCAGCCGCACCAGCCGCTCCCACGACACTGACACCGGCCGGGCAGCCGCTCGAAGCGGCCTACGCCGAACAACTCAAGGCGCTGCAGGCGGAGATTTCCAAGGTCGTGCCGACCGTGGACGAGGGCAAAAATTCGGCCCTGCAGGCGGCACGCGAAGCGGTGAAGAAGGCCAAGGCCGATATCGCTGTGGCCCAGCAGCCTCTCGACAACATCGCAGGCGCGGCAGGATTGGTCGGCCACCGGAAAAACAAGTGGATTGCCGGCGCCAATAAGGGCATTGCCGCAGCCGAGGCGGCGCTGAAAGCGGCCACCACCGACGCCCAACGCGAAGCGGCCAAGAAAGACCTGGCCCACTGGCAGGAGAACCTCAAAGCCGGCGAGAAGGCGCTGGTGGAAACCCAGGCGGCACTGGATGCGGCGAAGGCGGATGAACCGAAACACATCCAGGCGCGCAAGGCGGCCCAGACGGCGCTGGATGATGCGACCGCGAATGAACTGAAAGCGGCCAAGGACCTGTTGGCCAGCGTGGAACCGTTCCTGGCGAGCGACAAACTGGACGCGAAGCTGGTCAAGTGTGGCGTGCTGTCCGATGCCACGCCGAAGGGACTCGCGGAGTTCGCGCAGCAAGGCAAGGAACGGGAATCCATGGTGGAGAAGCTCTTGGCCGATACCGCCATGATGAAGGCCATGCTCGCGGCCGGCGGTGCCAAGAGCGGCAAATTCGGTGAGGCGATGGAGATCTACACGGGAATTCAAAAAGCCAGTCCGCGCGCCAAGGACGGCGTCTTCCAACGCCTGGCGCTGGCCACCTGCCTCGAACACGCGGTGCCCGTAGCCCAGAGCAACCCCGTGGCCGCAACCCATGCGCCGGCGGTGGTTGACCCGGTGAAGCGCTATCTCCATTTCGAGAAAGCCCACCTCGGCGGCGAATTGGATCCGGCGTTCAAGGACATGTCCGTTTGGGAGTTGCGCAATGTCGTCAATGGCGATGAGTCGGATGAAACCCTGGCTTGGGGCCGCGAAATGCTCCGCAACTATCGCCCCGACCATGTTCTCAATCCGGACTATGGCTGGCGCTATTCGGCCGCGGTCACGACCGATGTCAAATACGGATCGCAAAACGTCAATAATGACCTGCCCTCGCTGCAGCGCTACCAGAATATCATCAAGAACGGCGGCGTCTGCGGTCGGCGCGCGTTTTTCGGCCGGTTCATCCTCCGCGCCTTCGGGATCCCGACCTTGGCGCGGCCGCAGAACGGTCACGCGGCGCTGGCCCGCTGGACTCCAAACGGGTGGGTGATCAATCTTGGCGCAGGTTGGGGATATTCCGGAGCCAGAGGGGTGATGGAGATGACCGACGCCGACTTCGTGTTGGAAACGCAGGCGCGCAAACGCCCGGCGGAGTATGAAAAAGCCCTGCGCGCCTGCTGGGCGGGCGATGCCCTGGGCCAGCCGAAATATGTCAGCATGAAGCCGGACAGCGGCGGTTGGTGGAGTAACCTCGCCCAATTTCAGAAGATGGCGATCGTCGCCGATGTCAAGCCGGTCCAACTGGCTGCGCTGGGAACCGAACTTGGCGAAGCCAATGAATCGGCCGAGGCCAAGGCCCGGGCGTTGGTGAAAGCCGAGGTCACCGAAGCGGACAAGAAGGTTGCCGTGGGCCCCAACGGCGTGATCACGATTCCCGCCGCGGCCTGTGGCGGCGCGCAGATCCTTGGCAGCTTCGGGGGTGGCCACCAGTTGTTTTCCGGCAGTGGCGCCATCACTTTCGAGGTTGAGGTTCCGGGCGCCGGCAACTATGCGCTCACCGCGCGCGTGGCCACGGTGCAAGACAATCCGAAACTGCTGCTGACGGCAAATGGTGCCAAGGAAGCGGTTGAAATCGCGGTGCCCTACACCATCGGCATGTGGCAGCAGACCCCGCCGGCACAACTTAAGCTCGCCAAGGGCAAAAACAGCCTGACAGTCTCCCGCCCCGAAGGTAGCCGCGGCTTGGCCATCAAGGAGTTCACCCTCACGCCGGTGAAGTAGTTTGCCGACGGCCTAACCAATCAAGAGCATCCACCCATCAACCAACCAAGAGAACACAAAGTTATGAAAACAAGAACATGGATCGTAATGGCATCCCTGGCGGCCATGGCTATGCCGACCTGCGCCGCTCCGCTGCAAGCTGCGGAACGCAAGCCGAACTTCATCTTCGTCATCGCCGACGACCACCGCTGGGATGCGATGGGCGCGGTCCAGAGAGAGCATGGGGAAAAGGCCCGCTACCCGTGGTTCGAAACCCCGAACATGGACCGTCTCGCCGCTGGCGGCGTGCGCTTCCGCAACGCCTTCATCACCCACTCGATCTGCTCGCCCGGTCGCGCCGGATTTCTCACCGGCCAATACACCCACGTCAACGGCGTCATGGACAACGGCACGCCGTTTCCTGAAAACTCGGTCACCCACGCCACCCTGCTGCGGGACGCGGGATATCAGACCGCCTACTTCGGCAAATGGCACATGGGCGACCAGAAAGGCCCGCGTCCCGGTTTCCAGCACTCCGCCAGCTTCATCAATCAGGGTATCTATCAGGATTGCCCGATCGAGATCAACGGCGTGATGACCCCCACCAAAGGCTGGGTGGACGATGTCAGCACCGACCTCACCATCGACTGGCTCAAGCAAAACTCCGCCAAGCCCTTCTCGCTTGTCCTCGGCTTCAAAAGCCCGCACAACAGGCGCGGTGCCACCAACCTTCCCGACCGTTTGCGGAACCTCTACGAAGGATACAGCTCCTACCGCACTCCGAATTGCGAGATCGCCGCGATCCATCACAAGCCGCTGACCGAAGAGGACAAGGGCAAGGAGCGCGGACTCTCCGCCAATTCGGTCCACCTCGACTACCTCCGCCACATCAAGGGCATCGATGACAATATCGGACGCTTGTTGGATGCGCTCGACGAACTCAAGATCGCCGAGGACACCGTGATCGTCTATTCCAGCGACAACGGCTATTACCTTGGCGAACGCGGACTGGGAGACAAACGCGCCCTTTACGAGGAAGGTCTGCGCATCCCCTACATCGTCCGCTACCCGCGCCTGTTCCCGAAAGGAAAACTCGTCGACAAGATGGTCATCAACCAGGATCTCGCACCTACTTTCCTTGATCTTGCCGGACTCCCCGCCCATCCTGGCATGCATGGTCGGAGCTTCAAGGATCTTGCCCTTGGCAAAAAGCCGTCCGACTGGCGCACCTCGTTCCTGGCCTACTACAAGAAGGAACTCGGCGATACGCCCACCTGCCACGGCATCCGCACTGAGGACGCCAAGCTCATCGTCTATCCGCTGAACCCGGAGTGGGTCGAGGTCTATGACCTCAAAAACGACCCTTACGAGTTGCACAACCTCCCGGCCGACGGACCGCTCGCCACCCGGCTCCGGGCCGAACTCGAAAAGCAGATGAAGGCCGTAAATTTCCACTGGTGAAAGCAACCGGGGCGTAGCTTATTTGTCTCAATCAGCCACACGAACAAACAATCAATAGATGAAGCAGACCCACATCACACGCAGGGCCTTTGCCCTGATATCCGCCGCGCTCATCCTGTTGCTTGCACCGTTGGCGGCATTGGCGGCTGAGGACAAACCCGCGGCCAAACCCGCGCCGGAAATCGAACTCGGCGCGCCGTTTGGTGACAACGCCGTTCTGCAGCGCGAAATGGACTTGCCGGTCTGGGGCTGGAGCAAGCCGGGTACGAAAATCACGGTCGAATTCGCCGGGCAGAAGGTCAGCGCCGAAGCCGGCAAGGACGGCAA
>JBFZFJ010000097.1:0-5614 GCA_041306405.1 Verrucomicrobiales bacterium
GTCCTGCGGTTGCCACATCACCGTGGGCGTCAAATCAATCATCGGCACGGACGACCCGCAGGCCATGAGCGAATACGCCCGCAAGCTCGCCCACATCGCGCGCTGGCACGCCATGAGCCTCTACGGCCAAACGGGCACCGGACGCCACCTGAACCGCTACAGCCACACGCTGGGCGACGACGTGGGAACTCTGGTCCGCCAGATGGAACGTCGCACGGACCCGAGCCTCAAGTCGGTGGCTGCCCGCCAATGCGGACGCGGGATGATCAACTTCCAGAAGCTCTTCAGCCACGGGGTGATCGAATTCCGGGTCTTCGCCGGCACGCTCAACCGCCACAAGCTGCTCCACCACCTTGCCACGGTGCTCGGGCTTTGCCGGCGGGCCGCCGAGGTCGAATGCCTCGGGTCCTTCGCCAAGAACAAATCGCAGGCCAAGCGCACGGCCACCGCCAAGGACGCGCTGCGCTTCCTCTGGGACTACCTCGGATGGACCGGCGGCAAACGCGACGTCGCGCTGGGTCTGGTCGGCCCGCTGCACTCCGAGTTCAAGACCTACCGGAAAGTCGCGGAGCGGATGTGCCGCCGCTTCGATAGCCGCTTCCCCTTCGCCAACCTCTAACAGAACGACGCGATGTGTGTGATCCTTGTATGCCCCGGGAACGTGCGCCCTGATCGCGCGACCCTTGATGCCTGTCATGAGGCCAACCCGCACGGTGCCGGCGTGGCATGGCGGGATGACGGCGAGGTGCGCTGGATGAAGGGGCTCGACCCCGGCGAACTCGAAGCGCTCATCTCCAAGCTTTCCGGCGAGATCGTGATCCACTTCCGCTGGGCGAGCGTGGGGGAGGTGACGCCGAAGCTGTGCCACCCGTTCCCGGTTTCCGCGAAAGCAAAACCCGCTTATCCGGCCATGCCCGTGCCGTGCTCTTCCACAATGGAACGTGGAGCCAGTGGCGCGAAACCCTGCGGCGGATGCCCAAGCACCGGATGCCCGACGGCCTGCTGTCCGATACCCGCGTCGCCGCGTCCTTGGTCGATCTCTGCGGCATGGACACGCTCGACCGGCTCCCCGGCAGGTGGGTGTTCTTCGACCGCGACTTCACCGAACTCTACGGCGACTGGCGCGAATGGCGGGGGATGCAGGCGAGCAACCTCGGATTCACTTACGGCCTGGCCACGCGCCCCTCACTTTTTGCGCCAATCCATACGCAGTATGCGGATAGCCACCACCAGCCTTTTCTCGATTTCCCGGACACCTGCGGCAACTCGGACACCTGAGTCCGCCGCATGTGCCCTCTCCTACGAAACCATGAACCAAAATACAGACACCATGAAGATGAACTACCAGTTCCCAATCCAGCAGACCCATGAAGAGCCAGCACGAACCAAAGGGCCACTTGTGACCGAATTCGAGCTGTCGAATTACATGAGAATTTGCCGCCGTCAGCTCTACAACTGGCGGATGGCCGGACTCATTCCCTACATCAAGCTCGGGAAATCCGTGAGATTCCGCCTTTCGGATGTCGAGCACGTCCTTGAAACCCTGACCATCGGAAAGCCATGAAACGCACCTACAAACTGATAGCAAGCCGCGGCACCGAGATCGTCTTTGATGATCGTCTCCAAGCGGACAGCCCCCGCGACGCACGCCGGGAAATGAAGAAGCTCCTCGGACTCGAAAGCCTGAGCGGCATCGTGTATTCCATCACCGAGATCCCGGTGGACCTGATCCGCGAGATCGTTGACGCCAGGATTGCCGAACTTGCCGGCGGAGCGCCGATACAAACCCCGGTGCCCGCCGATGTGGAGGCTCTGGTGATGGACCGCCTGAAACCGATCCTCCGCCGACTGGCCGCATTGGAGCAGACTCCGAATGAACCGGAGCGCCCCACCCGCTTCGATCCGCTCGCAATTCTGCCCGACACGCCACCGGAGCCGGACTGGAATCTGGTTCGCCGCCACTTCCGCCGTTACGGGGATCCGTGCAAGACGGCCGAGAAATACGGCCTGAACCTGCGCGACCTGAATGCCCGTGCCAGAAGGGAGGGCTGGGCGGCATGATCGAAGTCAAACCCTATCACAAGCCAGACGGATACCGCACCCGCCATTGGGCCGTGTATGTCGATGGCGAGTTGCTGGCTGTGGTGCTCTATCGAAAAGGAGCTCAGGCCATTGCGGACCTGATACTGTCCACCCGTGCTGGAAAGGCGGCCAGTGATGCCGCGTAAGCCCCGGGTCGTGCCCACCTGCTTCGTCCCTTCCTGTCCTGCGGATTTCGTGGGGCAGGCGGGCAAGGTGGCGGAAATGCTAATGCGGAAAGCCGAGCGCCTGCGGACCAATCCCGACCAACCGCTCAAGCTCCTGATTTCCGGCGCACCCGGCATCGGCAAGACGAGTTTGGTGAACATGATCGCACGCACGCTCGCCAGCCACCCCGTCGCCATCGAGGACGTGAACGGCAAGGAAGTGGGGCTGGAACTCGCCCGCGAATGGACGCGCTCACTCGCCTACGGATAGCTCTTCGGATCGTGGTCGGTCAAAGTCGTGAACGAACTCGACCGCTGCTCCAAGGATGCGCAGGACATGCTGCTCACCTATCTCGACCGGATGAAGCCAGGCCATGCGTTCCTCGGCACCACGAACCTTGACCTCGGTAGCTTGACCGAACGGTTTCAAACCCGGTTTCAATCAGTCCGACTCCAGCCACCGGAAAACGAAATTCTCGCGGCATTCCTCGCGAGGCGATGGGCTGTCCCTATTGCCACAACCCGCATGATCGCGGCCGGGGCGGCGGGGAACGTCAGGGCGGCGATGGGAGACTTGGAGATGTGGTTGGGGTGATGGCCGTTGAAAGAGCTGGTGGCTGGACAGTAGGGCGGGGAAAAGGGGGTTGATGACGGTTAGCGGGCTAGAGGGAAATGATTCACGGGTGGGAATTGGGGGATGAGTCAGCATCGGTTGGACTCTTAAAATTCAGTTTGGCGGGTGGTAATTCGAGAAAGTCTGCAGAATGGATGATCGCGGCACTTTCCCGCGGATCTCTCATAATAGCGGCAATTTTCCGTAATTCGGGGGCCGCTGTCGAGTCGTCAATGAGCATGATGCCGTCCAGCGCAGCTTGTCGGATATCTTTGCTGGGGCTGTGCATCTTTCCGAGCAACGAGGTCACCACTTTGCCATCCCGTTCATCCATGAGCTTTTCAATCTCGGCCAATTCCGTTGCGACTGATTTAATTTCTTTTTTTTCCGAAGAAGTTGGATCTTCAGAGCGCCTCTCTTTTTTAGCTGCCACGATTTTGTGCATGGAAGCTGGAGTTGTATCCGGCGGCAGAGACTTATTGGACGATGGTTCACCCAATGGCCGAGAGGGTGATTGGTTTGATTTGAAATAAACCATCAAAATAACAGATAGGAATAGCAGAAGCGATAAACCTGAAAGAAGTTTAGGTTTCATGGATCACCGATTGGGCGTTCAGTGGGATAGTTACCTGTTTAAGGCACATATTTTCCGACACCTTTGATAGTGCCCTCGTAATCACGAGTATTTCCGTCTGTTCCAGTAACAAGCGCCGCCGAAGCAGATCCGGTTGCAGATAGTATTTTAACCGTGTTGTCAGGTAAAATTATTCCACTGGCCTTTGAATTTCCGGGGAATAATCCTGCAACTGTAATATCACCAAGTGAGTAACTTTCATGGATTCGGCCTGATGAAAGGGTTGAAGTGACAGTCTTTTTTGCATTATCCACCTTAACAGTACTGATGTAACTTCCCATTGAATGAATCGCCGCTGAGTTTTCAATTGGGTAATCGACCCCTTGGTCGCGCACCACGAGAAGAATTTGCACCGGCAAGGTATCCGAACCTGGCAAACCGATGATTGTTGCCTTTGAGCTAAACGAAAGATTCTGGTCGCGAGCGACTTGGTCGATAATCGTCCGATTAGTAATTTTTGTTATGATAGGCTTAGCTGTCACCGCCAACGATGAGTCGCAGCGAGTTGCCGGGATAGGTGTCGAGCAGGAAACCATCTCTGGCGCCCGGGGTGATCTGGTCCAGGATTCGCCCGGCCATGCCCTCGTCGGGACGAACCCACGCTTCGAGCGTAGCGCCGTTCGGGAAATCAAACTTCTGCCCGGACGAGACCGGTAGGCTCGGACGCAGCCATTCGCCGACGATGCCCGGCCCTTTGCCTGGCGCCTCCGGCGCTGCCGCAGCCAGCTTCTTGACTTCCGCCGCCGTCA
Organism: Verrucomicrobiales bacterium; assembly: GCA_041306405.1. GTDB lineage: Bacteria > Verrucomicrobiota > Verrucomicrobiia > Verrucomicrobiales > Akkermansiaceae > Luteolibacter. The sequence goes on from JBFZFJ010000097.1 coordinate 4,243, forward strand.
GCTCGCGATCATACAGCCGCACGGCGGCCATTTGGCCGAGAAAGGCGTTCCCGCCTGCCTGATCCGCGCCGATGCGGAGCGGAAGCGAGTTGGCCGGTATTTGGGCGGACAACGGCAGCCACGCGAGCAACAGCCACGCGCCCAGTGAGAGGGTTATGTTCTTCATGTCAGAGTCGAGTCGATTTCACTGTCTTCAGTTCGCCATTGAAGCTTACCGTGACCGGGCGGGGCGAGGGGGAGCCGATGTGGTAATGAGTGACCTGGCTGTTCTTCCGTTCGATGTGCACCGTGAAGCCGCCGCGCGCGCGCAGGCCCTTGACGCTGCCCCTTGGCCACGCCGAGGTGAGGGTGTTGTTCTCCGCAGTGATCTTGCCCTTGTGCATATCCGTCAGAGTCACGGTGTCGCCGGCTTTTCCCCTAACAACTTTGCGAGAAGCGGTTCCATGGCTTGCGCCCTGGCCTCCGCGCCCGCAGCATTGGGATGGATCATATCCGGCATCAGCTCTGTGTTGATCGAGCCATCCGAACGCAGGAACACCTGGCCCACATCGAGCCAGAAGACTTGCTTGCCATCGGCCAGGCGGGCGGTCAGCTCATTGGCTCGGCGGTTGGCGGCAATGCCTTTTGCGGAGCGGTTAAAATTGCGGTTGTAGGGGGTGCGGTCATCCGGCCCGCCACTGGGGAGAATCGCCAGGATGAGGATCTTGGTGGTGGGATGGCGCTGTTTGATGAGATCCACGATGGCCTTGGTTCCGGCGAATACCTGCTCGCCAGTGTGGACCCTCGGGTAATGTTGGTCGTTGGTGTTGTTAGTGCCGATGAGCAGGGTGATGACTTTGGGCGATTTGGCGAAATCGAGTTCGCCATTCTGCAGATTCCACAGGATGTTTTCGGTGCGATAACCTGAATATCCCAGGTTGATGGCATGGCGCCGGGCGTAGTGTTTGTCCCAAACGGCCTGGAGCGGCTCCCACTCCCCGGCCCCTCCCTCACCCACGCACTGCGTGATGGAATCCCCAATCATGGCCAGCTCAAAATCCCCGGCTTTGATGGCCGCCACTTTTTGATCGTGCCGGTCATTGGGCGTCGGCTTTGGAAAATCGGCATCGTCGAGTTTGGGGGCGACTGCCGCCGGTCCGGTGGTTGGGGGGGAGGATGGCGTTTCCCTGGCGCAAACGTTCCATGCGGCCAGAGCGGCGATTGTGATAAACAGGCTAAATTTCATGGTTTGAGAAGTGAGTGATTTGATTGCTAGGAAATTGCTTTCCCGGTGAAGGCCGTTGAAAGAGCCGGGGGAAATTTTTCTTTCCGTTAAATTGTTAAAATCTCAGCGGGCTGGCTGATGGACATTTGATACGAGAACTTGATCTCC
>JBFZFJ010000098.1:0-6337 GCA_041306405.1 Verrucomicrobiales bacterium
CTGGGTGGCGCGATTGATAATCGCGTCGAAGCGGACGTCGCAGCGGGCGATCAGCGAGGCCGGGCGTGGATCGTCTGCGGGAAGCTTGCCCGTCAGGAGTTCGTGAAGCATCACGCCGACCGAAAAAATGTCCGCGCGGCAGTCCACCGAGTGCGGGGAGTCTACCACCTCGGGAGCGGTGTAATGAGGCGTGCCGAAAATTTCCTCGCCCTCTTCGACTTTCCGCTCGACGGGGCGGGCGAGTCCGAAATCGCCGATCTTGGGCTGGGCGTTGAGATCGAGAAGGATGTTGGCCGGCTTGATGTCGCGGTGGATGATGCCGTTTTCGTGGGCGTGGGCGAGTCCGCCGCAGATGGCGGCGATGAGGCGGATCACTTCCGGCGGGTCGATCGCCTGGCCATGGGCAGAGTGATAGATCGACTTCCCGGGCACGAACTCCATCACGATGTAAAGCATCCCGTTGACTTCGCCGAAGTCATACACGCCGATGAGGTTCGGGTGATTGAGGCGGGCCATCGCCTTGGCCTCGGTCTCGAAGCCCTTGCAAAACGCAGCGTCCTTGCTGAATTCCATCGGCAGGATTTTCAGCGCGACCGTCCGATCCAAAGACTTTTGCACCGCGCAATAGACGGCACCCATGCCTCCGGTCGCGATGAGGCCCTGGATTTCATACCCCGGGAAAAGCGGCGCGAGGTCGGCGGGCTCCGGAGCAATGAAACCGGCAGGTTCGTGAGAGTCGGTCATGTGCGGAGGAGTGGAAACTTGCAGTCTTCGCGCTGGAAACCATGCTTCGCAATGGTTTGATTTCAAGCCAAATGATCGACACTCCGGCGAAACGAAGCTTGCCCGCCCGGCGATAAACCGGGATCAGTTCGCCGCATGAACGAAGCCGAAGTGATGGGAATTTGCGGGGAGGACGGCATCCGCCGGATGGTGGCGGCATTCTACCGGCAAGTGCGGACGGACGAGCTCATCGGGCCGATGTATCCCGAGGCGGATTGGGAGGGTTCGGAAGAGCGCCTGGCGGAATTCCTGCTGTTTCGCCTCGGCGCATCGACCCGCTATCTGGAAACCCGCGGCCATCCGAAGCTGCGGATGCGCCACATCACCTTCAAAATCGGCATCGCGGAGCGCGACCGCTGGCTGGAACTCATGGCCTCCGCGATGGTCGAAACCGGCGTGCCTGCGGCAGCCCGCGGATTTCTCGATCCGTTTTTCGCCCAGGTGGCGGACTTCATGAGAAACCAGGCGGATCGCTAAAACGGAATGTTTCCCGCTCAGCCAAGCGGCGCGTGATAGACGATCCACTCGGGGATCTTGATGGCGGAATTATAGAGCATGTGCAGCGCGATGACCGTGGTCAGCGAGCCGGTTCCGGCATAGAGCAGCGCGCAGGAAAATCCGAAAACCGCCACGCTCGCCAAGCCGTAGCCGTCGTAGAAATGCAGCAGCGCAAACACCGCGGACGAGATCAGCGCGGCCGGGATCACCCCGATTCGGTTCCGGCACGCGCGGAACAGGACTCCGCGATAGAGCGTTTCCTCGGCGACCGGAGCCAGCAAACAAGCAGACACCAAGGCGGAAACAAGCCCCCACAGACCCGAATCCGCAAGGCTGAGTCCGCCGCCCGGACTATTTGAGCCGCCCTCCCTTATCAGCAATCGGAGAACTTGGTCCGCGACCATCAGCAGCGAAAACAGGCCCAAAATGGCCTTCACCTGCACCCGCTGATCCAAGCCCATCACCCGCGATGCGTGGGACGGTCGCTTGAAAAGCAAGCCGAGCGCGATCAGCGGCGGCAGCATCCGCGCGGCGGAATCGAGGAAAATGGCGGTGGCGGGGTGCAGCCCCGGCAAGACCCCGATTCCCAGATCCAGAGTCATGCTGAACCCGATCCACGCCAAAGTCGCGACCAGGAAAACCACCAGCCCGAGCGGCAACGACCAAGCACCGCCGTAGCCGTGGGGCCTCGTGGAAAATCCGTTTTTCAAACACCGCAACGCACTGGAAATGAACATCGAACCGACAAGACCCAGCAGCCAGACCGCCGATCTTGCGAGCACGGCACGGGCTCTGAGCTGAATCCCGTCCTGCCTGTAAGCCTGCCTCCAATGCGATACGGGACTTACGTTTTCCTCCCACGAATCGATCAATTTCGCATGCCACCAAGTGCCTTGATGAGTGGCGAGTTTGGCCGAAGTTTCCTCGAAATCCGAAACCATCTGCCCCTGTAACGCCTGCCCTAGCGTTTCCCGCATCGGCAATCCGTCCTGCTCCGCCTTCACGATCGCGAACGCCTCCAAACCCTGCGGGCTGATGGACTTGTCCGTCGCGAGTTTCTGGAAAACTTCGAGCGCGTCGCGCCGCACCGCCGCCGGCTCGTCCACCCCGGCGAGCCATTTCAGCCACTGCGGATCATCCGCCATGGCGTCCGCAAGCCGCAGATCCCGGTCGATTTTCACCAGCGCGACCTCCTCGGTGCCGGGCGCGTAACCCTGCTCCTTGCCAAAATAATGGTCCCAAAGCCAAATCCCCAAAATGAACGCCAGCAGCGCAATCAACGGCTCGGGGTAATCCCGCCGCAAAATGGCGCGGTAAGGATTTGCCGACGGAATCGAGTCTGGCGCGGATTTTTGAATGGCGCGCGAGCTTTTCCAAAACCATGAAATTAGCAAGTATTGGCTGACCTTCATTTTCCGCAAACCATCAGGAGAGGGGAAAACCTCGAATTTTTCCATTGGCGGGTTTGCGCCCGCCGTCGCAGGGTTCGAGCGAAGCCAATTTCAACATGCCCGACCCTACCGAATTCGCCATCACCGCCACTTTCATGACGGCTCTGGGCATTTTTTCGCTCACCGCCGCCGCGCGGAAGCTGCTTGGAAATCCAGCCCCCCCCGCCGCGGCGGCGGTCGATCCATTTCCAATGGATGATGGATCGCCGTACCAGCCTCCCGCGTCGGCCGCATTGCCACCCGAACTCCCGAGCGGACGGGTGCCCGTCTGGCTTTACCAACCGCTGGATTTGCTAGGGATCGGCTTCATTTTCGTGCTGTTTTTCGGCCTCGTCATGGCTTCCGTCAGAGCTTCAAACAAGGCCGAACTGGTACTGGATGTCGGCGGAATGGTGGCTTCCATCGCCTTCCTGTTCATCAGTGCCGGCATCGTCACGTTTTTCGTAATTGCCCGCATCCGGCCGGTGGAATGGCTGGGCTTGCGGTGGCCGGCGTGGCGCTGGGTCTTCCTGATCGCACCCTCCGCCGTGTTCAGCATGTGGATGTTTTTCGGAGGACTCCAAGCCATCGGCTTCATGGAATGGATCGAATCCCTCGGCGTCGAAGCCGTCCAGGACAGCGTCAAACTCCTGCAAACATCCACCGATCCGGCCGTCATCGGGCTGATGGTGTTCGCCGCCGTCATCGCCGCCCCGCTTTGTGAGGAAATCGTTTTCCGCGGGTATCTCTACCCCGCCGCGAAGAAATTCGTGGGACCGTGGGCCGCCGGGGCTTGCTCGGCCCTCGTCTTCGCCGCCGCTCATGGCAGCTTGGCCGCGCTGCTTCCGCTGTTCGTTTTCGGCTGCCTGCTCGTCTTCATTTACGAAAAAACCGGCTCGCTGTGGGCCCCCGTCGCCGTGCATTTCTGCTTCAACGGCGCGACCGTGCTCATCCAAATGATCGCCCGCTATTACCACCTCCCGCTGGATGCCCCGCTTTGAAAACGCTCCGTGACATCGGCGAGGACTCCCTGATCGACAGCCTCGTGGCGCTGGTCCCGCAGGACCCAAATCCCGCCGCCGGACCGGGCGACGATTGCGCCGTGATCGACCGCGACCCGCACTCTCCCAACCTGCTGCTTCTCAAAACCGACGCCCTCGTCGAGCACATCCACTTCCTGCCAGACACGCCGCCCCGTGCCGTCGGCTGGAAGGCCGCCGCCCGCGTGGTCTCGGATTTTGCCGCGATGGGCGGGCGTCCCGAATACTTCCTCGTCACCCTCGCGCTCTCACCGGAAACCGCCGTCGCGTGGGCCGAAGACCTCTACCGCGGCATCGGCGACTGCCTGGGGAAATTCGGCGGCGTCCTCGCGGGCGGGGAAACCTCCAGCGCCCGCCGGGTTCCGCCGCCGTCATTTCCATCGCCGCCACCGGCAGCGTCCGCCGCGCGCACGTCGTCCTCCGCTCCACCGCGAAACCCGGCGACGCCCTCCTCGTCACCGGCAGACTCGGCGGCTCGCTCCACGGCAAACACCTCGATTTCACTCCGCGCCTCGAAGAAGCAAACTGGTTGGTATCCAATTACAAGCCAACGGCCATGATGGATATTTCCGACGGTCTGGCAAAAGACCTCCCGCGTCTCGCCGCCGCTTCCGGCTGTGGATTCGTGATCGATCATTCCACAATTCCACTCACTCCGGGCAGCACCCCGGCGCAGGCTCTGGGCGACGGCGAGGATTTCGAAATCCTCTTCGCCATCGAGCCCGCCCGCGTCGCCGGACTGCTCGGCGCATGGCGCGCGGTTTTCCCTGACCTCCCGCTCACCCGGATCGGCGAGCTCGTCGAGAGCGGGGCGGGTGAATCCTTGACCGGCGGCTGGGACCATTTTGCGGGGCACTGATCGCGCCGGCAGCGCCGTCGCCCCGCCGACAAATTCAAATCCAAGTATTGACACCCCGCCCCATCCGCCCTAATCACTCGCCCCCGCGCCATGCGAATGGCGGAGTAGCCAAGTGGTAAGGCAATGGTTTGCAAAACCGTCATTCGAGGGTTCGATTCCCTCCTCCGCCTCCATCTAAGACCCTTAAAATAAGCGACTTAGAGAGAGCCGATCAAGTTAGGAAACTCGCTTCTGATGCGCCGAAATGCACCCGATTGCGCCCAAAACGGGCAATAAAAGGGCAATGAATTCAAGCCCGTTAGGGTTCTGTGAGATGTAGGCGGGAGTAGGGCTGGAAAGCATTGTGCCAATTAATGCAGTCAGAGCGCCATGAGGGGGGGCGGGAGTCGCGTTTCTCGCAGCCATGGTGAAGTGGAAGCCATTCCCAACCTCTCGAAAAATCCAGCAACGGGGGCCCACTTAGTTTGTGCATGAATTAACTCGCAGGACAGGCAATGCTTTGGAGAGCGGAAGATCAGCGGCTAAAGCGTGGTTTCTGGTTCCGCTTGCCTGCCAGTAACCGCCCTAAAAAGATCGCAAGTCACTTATCATTAGTATTTTTAGTGAATTACTCATGATTCTTGGAAATATATTGCATCTTGAAGGAAAAACCCTTAGGGCGAGTCGGGACTGGCGGTTGGCGCGGAGCGGGAGGGAGAAAATCAGGCAGACGAGGAAGGCCCGGATGATGGCGAGCGCGGTGGGTATCGTCAATGCCGCCAGTTTCGCACGCGATTTGATTTTACAAAAAAACGGGCGGAGCATTAGATCCCGGCATCATGAAGCTGAATTTATTCCGCCGTTGTCTGCTCCCCGTCATCGCAGCCGTGTTTTGCCTGTGTGGTCCGCAGGCTCACGGACAAGAGGCCTCAGCTGATGAGATTGCGAAATGGCGCAAGGAAGCTGAGCAGGGAGATGCCCTAGCGCAGAGCACCCTCGGGATTTGCTACCGCGATGGCAACGGTGTGGTGAAGGACGAGAAAGAAGCGGTAAAGTGGTTCCGCAAGGCAGCTGAGCAAGGACATGCACCCTCGCAATTCTTCCTTGGCGACTGTTACTTAAATGGCACGGGCGTGACCAAGGACGAGGTGGAAGCGGTCAAATGGTATCGCAAGGCAGCTGAGGTTGGACAGGCGGGTGGGATGATCCTCCTTGGCCTCTGTTACGCAAATGGCACGGGCGTGACCAAGGACGAGGTGGCAGCGGTCAAGTGGTATCGCAAGGCAGCTGAGCAGGGAAATGCCCTAGCACAATTACGCCTCGGTTTTTGCTACGTGAACGGCTGGGGTGTGGGGACGGACGTAGCCGAGGCCGTGAAGTGGTATCACAAGGCTGCCGAGCAGGGTGATCCGGATGCTCAATACAACCTAGCCGCGTGCTTCGCTGATGGCGCAGGCGTCGTAAAGGACGAATCTGAATCCGCTAAGTGGTTATGCAAGGCTGCCGAGCAGGGTCATCCGGATGCTCAATTCAACCTTGGCCGATGCTATTATAGCGGAGAAGGAGTGGAGAAAGACAGACTTGTAGCGGTTAAGTGGATTCGCAAAGCTGCCGAGCAGGGTCACGTAACAGCTCAAAACAACCTTGCCTCGTTTTATGATGACGGTGAAGGCGTTGTGAAGAACGAGATACTCGCTTACCAGTGGTTTCTTCTGGCCTCTGCAAATGGCAATCAAACGGCTAAACGC
>JBFZFJ010000099.1:0-11857 GCA_041306405.1 Verrucomicrobiales bacterium
GCGCCTTCGTCTGGCATTGGCGGCGGCCGTCGATCTCGAAATTCCTGGGCCAGCAACTCGGCTACGGCCGCGCCGAGCGCTTGTTGTTAGCGAAGCACCCCGACCGCTTCTCGAAGCGCGGCGCCGCGAGATGGCACGGCTTCGTTTACGGCGGCGGCCCGGTCCGCGTGATGGCGGACTCCATCATCTATCACGGCCCGATGGGCGACGCCGGCTATCAGGCGATCACCAACCGGATGCTGCCGCTACGCGGCCTGGCGAAAAATTCCGATTCCCTGAAATCCCGGCTCGCGCTCCGAGCCGTGAAATTCCTCCAACCCCGGATCCGCGCCTGGGCGCGAAACCGGACGGTTTTCCTCCGCCCGGAATCGCCACGCAAAACCCCAATTTGCGGCCCGGCCGAAGAGTTCGCGATCCACTCCGCGGAAGGCAAGGACCGCGACTATTTCCTCGGAATCCTGCTCCGCCAAGGCTGGAAAGCCGCGGGCGAAACGGACGCCTGGGACGTCGAAAAAGCCGGCACCCGCGTGCTGATGGCCACCGAGCGCGGCCGCGGAACCGCCAAACGCACGCTCGTCCGCGTGTGGGGTTCCGAACCGACCCGGATCGCCCGGCTCCTCGGGGAGAAAATGGCTTCCTGAGTCCACGGTCCGCCGCGTTTGGCGATTCTGACAAATCCCGGGAGATTCGCGCGTAGAACGGCGCAGTCATCTTAAAACCCGTGAAATTTCCCCTCTCGCCGCTACCCTCTCTGATGAAGTTTCCCCTGTTTTTCTCCGGCATCGTCCTGTTCGCCATCCCGCTTCACGCCGAGCCGCAGTGGATCTGGACCAGCAAGGCGGCCAAGGACGGCGAAAAAGCCACCTTCCGTAAAACCTTCAACGTCACCGGCGCGGTCAAATCCGCCAAAATCGACTTCACCTGCGACAACGGAGCCACCGTCTTCATCAACGGCCGGAAGGTTGCGGAAAACACCAACTGGGACCAGCCCACCAGCGCGAAACTCAAAGAATTCCTCAAACCCGTCGAAAACGAAATCCGTATCGACGCCCGGAACAGCGGCTCCGTCGCCGGCCTCGTCGTCGTCGAGGAAAACAACACGCTCTTCGTGATGACCAGCGCCTTCGCCCCGAACGCGCTCACCCCCGTCGCCGACGCCGACATCACCGCCCGCAAGCCGCACGACGTCTCGATGATGCCGCCCGGCCTGCTCAACGCGCTGAACCCGGACGAGCTGCTCGACCTCTACGCCTACATCCTCTCCGGCGGAAATCCGGAGGACCCGCGGTTCTAACCCTTGCGGCGCGGAACCGTGCCGACTAAGGATTGGCGATGCCGCTGCTGACGAAAGATTTCGACTACCACCTGCCCGGGGAATTGATCGCCGCGCGGCCGCTCGCCGAGCGCGCCGCCTCGCGGATGCTGGTCGTCCACAGGGACAGCGGCGAGGTCGAGCACCGGATGTTCCGCGATTTCCCCGACTACTTGCGGCCGGATGATCTGCTCGTCCTCAACGACACCAAAGTCATCCCCGCGCGGCTCTTCTCGGACGACGGCCGGACCGAACTGCTCTGCCTCGACCGGCTTTCCCCGCTCGAATGGCGCTGCCTCGTCAGGCCTGGAAAACGCATGAAACCCGGCCGCACCGTAAGCGTCGGCGGCACCACGGGGACCGTGACGGAAGTCTTTGAAAACGGCGACCGCCTGATCCGCTGGGACGCGCCCGTGGATCTGGACAAGCACGGCCACCTCGCCCTGCCGCACTACATGGGCCGCGACGACGAACTCGCCGACCGCGACCGCTATCAGACCGTGTTCGCCCGCGAGGAGGGCGCCATCGCCGCGCCCACGGCGGGGCTGCATTTCACGCCGGAGTTGTTGGAAAAAATCCCGCACGCTTTCCTCACGCTGCACGTCGGCGTCGGCACCTTCCGCCCGGTCAGCGCGGAGGTCGTCGCGGACCACATCATGCACTCCGAGCGCTACGTGGTGAGCGCGGAGACCGCGGAAAGAGTCAACGCCGCCGGCCGCGTCGTCGCCGTAGGAACGACCGTGACGCGGGTGCTGGAATCCATCGGCAAGCCGGTCCGCGAGCAGCGCGGCGAGACGGACATCTTCATTCATCCGCCCTATCAATTCGGCGTGGTCGGCGGATTGCTGACGAATTTCCACCTGCCGCAAAGCACGTTGATCATGCTGGTGAGCGCGATTGCCGGGAAGGAACTGGTGATGGAGGCTTACCGGAAAGCGGTCGAGGAACGTTACCGGTTTTTCAGCTACGGGGATTGCATGTTGCTGGTCTGAGGTGAAAACTCCGCGCCGATGACACTCATTTCCTGGAACGTAAACGGCATCCGCGCCACGATTGGCAAAGGCTTCGGTGATTTTGTGACGGCGGAAAAGCCGGACATCCTCTGCCTGCAGGAAACGAAGGCGCGACCGGAGCAGGTGCAGCTGCCATTGGAACTCGGTGGCTATCATGGCTACTGGGATTCCGCGCAAAAGCCCGGCTACTCCGGCGTCGCGGTGTTCACGCGCGAGAAGCCGCTCGATTTCAGGACCGGCCTCGGCATCGACGAGCATGACAAGGAAGGCCGCGTGCTCACGCTGGAGTATCCGGATTTCCATCTTGTGAATGTTTACACGCCGAACTCGCAGGACGCCCTCCGCCGGCTTCCCTATCGGATGACATGGGACCAGGCGTTCCGCCGCCACGTCGCGGAGCTGGCGAAGACCAAGCCCGTCGTTTTCTGCGGCGACCTCAATGTGGCCCATCAGGAAATCGACATCGCCCGGCCCAAGGACAACCGCTTTTCCGCCGGATTTTCCGACGAGGAGCGCGCGGGCTTCGGCGAGCTGCTCGACGCCGGCTTCACCGACACCTTCCGCCATTTCTATCCGGACAAGAAGGACGCCTACTCGTGGTGGTCCTTCCGCGGCGGCGCGCGGGAGCGCAATGTCGGCTGGAGAATCGACTACTTCGGAGTCTCGACGCCGTTCATGGGCCGCGTGAAAGACGCGGAGATCCTGCCTCACGTCACGGGCTCGGATCATTGCCCGGTGGGGATCACGCTGGTTTGAAGATCGTCGGGGATTTCACCCCAAATGCAATTTCTTGGCAGCCCTTATTCCTTTTTGGCCGCCAGCATCAGGCCTGGGAAGTAATCCCGATTGGCCGCCACCTTGTCGATCTCGGCTTTGATCGGGTCTGCCGCCGGCGGGTCATTCGCCTCTTGGAGCGCTTTCATTTTGAGCTCCAGGCCGTGAAGGTAGGTTTTCTGAGGCTCGGCAAACACAGCAATCCTCTCCGTATCGATCTGCGTTTCCTTCCTCTGGTATTCCCCATCTCAGGGGTCGGTCCCCGCAGTGTAACATTTCGCCATCAAAATTGGCGCATTTGTTCTGCTGCGGGGACCGCACAGACAAGGCTGAGGCTATCAAGCACGGGCTGAAGCTCCCGGACCAGACGCCCGAGGAAAAGAAGCTCAGCGACGACACATGGGCATCCGTCCGCAACATCGACCCCGCCATCAAAGCCAAGCTCATCGCCGAGCTGCGGGCCGGAAAGAAAAACCTCGACCCTGCCGAAGTGGCCCGCGCCGCCGCCGCCGACACCCGCCGCATCATGCTCAATCGCGGGCTCGCCGACGCCGAGGGCAGGGGAGACGCATCCAAAGCCGGGAAATACCGCAAAGCGATTGCCGAGCTGCCGACTCCCGGCCTGAAAGTCCGTGATGACGGGGATAAGATCGTGCTTGAGAAAAGCCAGGCATCCGGTATTCTCCCGGTGTTGCCAGATGATCACGAGCGAAACCAGCCGCCAGAAGACCCAAGCCTACCACAACCAGGTAAGGACCGCTCTCTCGTCGATGCCGCCAATGACTTCCGGAGAGTTTTACACCCAGATGGAGAAATCCCTGGGCAAGAAGACTACCTTGATCGATCCGAGCAAATCCAGATCATCGAAGGCGAAGCGCGTAGGCTAGGATTGTTATACGACGGCTTGGAGCCACTGGTCGAAGGCGGGCGTGAGCACGATTTGACTTACGATGACGCCACCGGGACCGTGTTAAAATTCACCAAGCCTTCAAGTGCTGCATACGTGGTGGAAATCCTGGATGGGAAGCCTCGGCTATCCAATGGAGATCCGCTTGAATACCTCGACCGACTGATTCTTCACAACGAGGTTTTCGGAGAATTCACCCGTTTCGTTGGAATCGGCGGTCTGCCAAATAATCGCCGGATCATCACAAGACAGGAAAGAATCAAAGGTCGTGAAGCGCGATGGGACGAAATTGTCCGGCTAATGGTGGATGATCTCGGATTCACTAAGTTGAGGCACAATTTTGGTATCGGTTACGAGGATTCATACGGGTTTATCCGTGATGACGTGGCAGTGTTCGACATGAGACCGGCAAATCTATTCAAGACTGATGACGGGACTCTGATCGCCATTGATTCCATACCTGTGAGAATCACCGACGCGATCCGCGGGGCATTCGGTCAATGACTTTGCCCTTTCCCGTAGTTCCAAGGATTTCACGCTATTTTAATGGAGCTTGCACGCAGGGGCCTGATCCTTTACCTTAGGAACGTCAATGTTCAGTAGCTCACACACAGATGGCAGCGATGCTTGGTATGACGATCTGGAAGCTTGGTTAAGCTCCCAAGGGATTCATGCGACCAATGAGAGCATTCTGATCGCTCGGGAGGGGATCATGCGCGAAGTCGGGCATTTTATTCCTGCCGATATGAGGTTTTTCCATCAACTGGAACGGGCCGACCTTGAAGTGAGCCGCAAGGCATCTTGAACGGGGACCACTCCGCCGCGTGGCGTCTGGCAGGGCGGGGGAGTAAACCGCCTGCATGTCAGTTCTGATTTCCGCCGCGCTCGCCTCTGCCTTCGCTGAAGGCGTTCCCAGCGAGATCGTTTACATCCCCGAGGGTGAGCACACGATCACCCCTTGGGTGGATGGCAAACCGAAGACGATCACCGTCAAGGTTCCCGCCGATAAAGGCCCGGCCATCGCCGCCACGCTCCAGGCAGCGCTCGCCAAGCGGGAGAAGTCCAACGTCAGGCCGTGATTCGATTTCGAGCACAAGGGAGGAGCTGCCAGCGCCCTGCCGAAGTCTTTCCGCTACGAGGTTGGCAAGGGAATCATGTGCGGCGTCGAGTGGACCGGAACTGGCCGGAAAGCCCTTGAAGGCAAGGATTTCAGCTATCTCTCCCCGACGTTCTTAATCGATGACGACGGCTATCCGGACGGACTTCCAGAACGGGGACCACTGGCGGCGCTGTTAAATGAGCCCGCGTTCCGAGAGATTCCACGCATCGCCGCGAGTGATGCGGCTGTTGATCACGAACTAACCAAACCACCCATCATGTCCAAACTCATCTTTGCCGCCCTCGCCATCAGCGCTGCCGCTGACAACGCAGAAACCGCCGCCGTCCAAGCGATTGAAAAGCTCAAGACGGATCATCAGACCGTCACCGCCGCCAACGCCACGCTGGAGACCGAAAACAAAAGCCTGAAAGACAAGGTCGAAGCCGCCGAGGCCGAAGCGCTCAAGACCCGCAAGGATCGCGCCGACACCCTCGTCAAGGCCGCCGTCGCCGATGGCCGCATCCTCGCCAAGGACGACGACAAGCAAACCAAGTTCCGCGCCAAGATCGAAGCGGGCGACACCTTCGCCGAAGAGATCCTCGCCCAGCTGCCCAAGCTCAACCAAGGCCTCGACAAGCCCATCGTCATGGGTGCCGACGGCAAGCCGGTGCAAGCCGCCGACAAGTTCGAAGGCAAGACCAACCCCCATTCCCCGCCCTCCAGTCTACGCCGAGGCTACGACAGGCAGGCCGGTCCGACCCAATGGCTCTTTCAGGGGCCTCCCGCAGAAAGCAAATTCCTTGCAGCATTCCCCCTCATTCCCCCCGACCTCCGGTCCGGCATCTCCAGATCTAAGTTGAAGTGCAAGCACCCACCTGTTGGTCCTCTGCTTCCCTCTGGGCGAGGATTCCTGAGGGTGAGTGTGGAATACGGATTTGAGCAGAACAAAGTGGCTTCCGCCATCCGTTCTGCCTCCAACAGCTCATTCGGGAGCGTCCCTAGCAACCAAGCTCCATGCCGCTCACGGACAGGTCGGGTTGGCTCCGAGATTTTCACTGTCATCTCCGGCTGCCGCTTTTTTGGGATTTTTCCGCGAGATTCACACTCGCCGTGCGAATATCCTGATGAGTAGAGTTGATCCATGCAGCCTCTTCATGACATTCTCAGACGAATTCAGGCCGGCGATACGGATGCCTTCCGCGAGGTCATCCAAGTCCACGCCCCAGGAGTGCGCGCATTTCTGGCCGGGCATATCCGGGATTTTCACACGGCGGAGGACATCGCGCAGGAGGTTTTCGTGGCGGTTTTCGCCGGACTGGAATCCTTTGACATGGACCGCGATCTCGGGCCGTGGATCCACGCTATCGCGAGAAACAAGCTGAGGAGCCATTTGCGTCGCGAATATGGTCCGCGGCGCTTGGTGCAATCGCTGCATGCCGATATCGTGGAAAACCTCGCCGCCGAAGGGGAGGATGACGAGCGGCATGGTGCCGAATCGGTGGCATTTCTCGAAGGCTGCATCAACAAGCATCCCGCCCGTGATCGGGAGTTGTTGGAGACTCGCTATTTCACCAACGAGGCGGTCAATTCCATCGCCAAACGCCTCGAAACCACGGTGTCGGCCATCAGCTCGCAACTCTACCGCCTGCGCCATCAACTGCGCGACTGCATCGAAGCTCAAATGGCCAAAAACCCGGAGGGAAGACTTTCCTGATGAACCCTGCAAAACTCAACCTGCTCGAAGCCTTTCTGGACGAGACCACCGACGAAGCCGATCTCCGGAGCATCCGCGAGTGGATCGATTCCGACGTGGAATTCCGCAATGAATTGCGATTGGCGATCCATACGCGCGGTCTGTGCGCCATCTCGCGGACGGAGGCCGCGCAAGCCTTCACCGACCGCGTGATCGCCCGTTGCGACGACTTGCAAAACGCGCCGCTGGAGGACCGAGTGCTGCAGGTTCTCCAGCGGCCCGGGCCGAGTTTTTGGCACAAACATCGACGCACTCTGGCCGCCGCTGCCGCGTTGGCGATTTTCGCATCGATCGGATTTGGATTCCTCTCTCACGCTTCCTCCCGGCATGCGGTGATCGCGAAAGTCAGTGAGCGATCGGAAGAGGGATTCGTGGTCCGAGGCGGTGAGAAGATCGCATTGCGAAAAGACATTGAGATCCGTGCAGAGGATCTGGTTTACGTGGAGGAACGCGGCACAGTCGAGATCACTTACGCGGATGGCACCAACATGCGCTTCGATCCCTTGTCATACGCGCAGTTAAAACAAGAGGGCGCGGCCAAGCGCGTGCTGTTGTATTCCGGGGGTATTCAAATGGATGTCGCGCCGCAGCCCAAGGGCCGTCCATTGACCGTCATCACCGAGCATTTGCAGGCCGTGGTGCGTGGCACACGGTTTGATATGAGCACATCGGGCGTCCTCTCCCACATCAACGTGCGTGAAGGCAAGGTCGCGGCGCGTCCCGCCCGTCAGTCCGGTGAAACGATGGTCTCCGCCGGCGAATTCCTGGCCATCGACACGAAAGCAACAACCACTCGGGGGGCCATCGGCATGCCGATTTTCGCCTCACCGTTGTTAACCAAGGACTCCACTCCGACCCTTCGCACTCCCATCTCCGTTTCATTGGGTCAGTTGTCAAAGCTCTATCTGGTGGTCACCAACGGCGGCGACAACAACCGCTTTGACCACGCCGTGTGGATCCATCCCCGCTTGACCGGGCCGGCGGGAGAACTGGATCTATCACAACGACCGTGGAAGATTGCCAAATCCGGTTGGCAGAGCCCCGTGCGCAATGTCGGCTTTTACGGGGAGGTCCCCATGGTCAAAGGGCAGCCTGTGGGGGCGAGCATTCTCACTCACTCGACCTCGGTGATTGAGTATGACATCCCACCGGGTTTCGATCACTTTGAAGCCGAGGGCGGCCTTTTGGATAGCGGAGTCAACCAGCCGGACTCCTGTTCCAGCGTGACATTTGAGGTTTATTCCGAAATGCCGACGGAGAAGTTGAATGCCCTGTTGATCCGTGGGAATCTCTATTGAGCCCGAACTCCGATATTGAGAACAACGAAAAGCGCGAAAAGAACGAAATTGGAAGGGCTTTGAAACGGATTCTTAGCTCATCTTTCAGGATGAATTGCGAATGACCTCGGCCTCCTCTTCTTTCGAGGAATTTCGTCAGTTTCGTTGTTTCAACTTCTGTTTTCGGTTTGAGTCTTAACTCTGCGGCAGATCCTCCGAAAACCCGCTCTGAACACTATTTTCAGAAAAGTATGCGAGATTTTCCGATTGGTGCGAACTGCTTGGTGAGAGGCTCAATCCATTTCAAAAACAAACGAATTCGCTCTGCCATCGCAAATGAAAAACTATCCCATACTCCTTGTTGGTTTTATCGCATCCATCGGTTGGTCGGCGGCGGGAACCGTCACCTTTGCACCGGGAAAGATCGCCAATGAAACGCTCAGCGTTCAATACGATGCTGCGGACCACACTTTCACGCTGACGGATATGGCGGCCGCGAAGGCGTTCGTGAAAAACGGTCGTCTCGACCATGCCGGTGCCATCCTGCGCGAGGAGGCGGTGCAGGATCCGGCCTTTGGAGCGGGGCGGCGGATCGCGATCGCCCGCACCGGTGGTGGTGAGATCGCCTTGGAGGTCTACCCTGATTTGCCCTTCGCGCTGGTGCGCGAAAGGATTAAAAACCTTGAGGCCACCCAGGCCGATATCCAAAAGGTGGTGCCGGCTACCTTCACCCTGGATCTGGCCAAGCCTGCCGGGGATTTGAAAACCCTGGGCACCGGCGGCCTGCTCGCCCCGGACAAGAATCCCGGGTCGTATTTATTCCTCACTTGCGCCGATCCGGTCACCCGCACGGGTGTGGTTGCCGGCTGGGTAACCCAGAAAAAAGGCAGCGGCACGGTGTTTTCCTCCGTCAATCAGGGCAAAGTCGAATTCAAGGCACAAACCGAGCATGGCCACCTGATCCTGAAGCCCGGTGAATC
This sequence comes from Verrucomicrobiales bacterium, assembly GCA_041306405.1. GTDB lineage: Bacteria > Verrucomicrobiota > Verrucomicrobiia > Verrucomicrobiales > Akkermansiaceae > Luteolibacter. The sequence continues at coordinate 9,116 of JBFZFJ010000099.1, forward strand.
CGCCGTCCTCGACACATTCGCCATCGGTCATTTCCATGACGCGCGTTTGGGTGAAGAGGCCTTCGCTACGGTGATCGCCAAGGCCCACGGCATCCGGCTACGTCCGAAGCAGGCGGTTTACTGCTCATGGTATGCCGAGGGCAAGGATCACGGCGGAGCTGGCACGCCGGAAACCACCGCGGAACTGGCGAAGTTCTGCGCCAAGGAAAACCTTTCCGCCTACGGATTGGGCGTCATCCAGCTCGACGACTGGTGGCAGGACGGGCCAAAGATGGGCGGGCCGGCCACCCGTTTCGACCTTGTGAATCCCAACGGTCCCTACAAGGACGGCATCGCACCGACAGCCAAGATCGTCGAGTCGCAGGGGCTGACCTTCGGTCTGTGGTGGTTGCCCTTCGGCCGCAACCACATGGAGCCGGATTACAAGGACAAGCAGGATTGGTTTTGGAAAAAGGCGGATGGCAGCCCACTGCGCCAGAAGAGTTTTGGTGGCACCTGCTTGGATTCCTCAGTTCCCGCCGTGCAGGAGCATTTAGAAACCCTGGGCCGGACCATCCGATCCTGGGGCGTGAAATATTACAAGATGGACGGCCTCAACACCGGCGTCGGCGTCGATCACTGCTACATCAACGACAGCTACAAGGCCGACGGCTTTGGCAGTGGCCAACCCGCTCATGATCCCTCGCTGACCAACATCGAGGTGATGCGCAAGGGACTGGGGCTCATCCGCAAGGGGGCGGGCGACGAGGTGTTTTTCTCGGGATGCTGCGCCGTGCAGAACATGCGCACGTATGCCGGCACGATCGGTTTGGTCGACTCGATGCGCGTCGGCCCCGATTTCAATCACGATGGCCAGGGCATCCGTTCCGGCCCGTTGCGCGGCTCGTGGGTTTACTTCCTCAACGGCAAGGTGTGGTGGAATGATCCCGATCCGACGAAGGTGCGCACTTCGACCGAAGGTTGCGTCGCGGACGGATCCATCAACGGAGCGGTGACCTTGGCTCAGGCGCAAATGACGTCGTCGTGGGTTTCTCTATCCGATCAGTTTTTCCTGGTGAGCGACTGGCTGCCGAACCTACCGCAGGAGCGCCTCGAGATTCTCCGCCGCACCATGGCTTCGCACGGTGCCACCACCCGCCCGGTGGACCGCTTTGACAACATCCTGCCAAACACCTGGCTGGTGTCATCCGACAAGTCCGGCGTCCGCCGGGATGTGGCGGGTTTCTTCAATTTCATCGAAGAGCCCCTCAAGGTGGAGTATTCCCTGGCCAAGATGGGGCTGGACCCGGCCAAGACTTATCACGCGTATGATTTCTGGGCGGATAGGCCGGCAGCGGATATTTCCGGGTCGATCAAAGAGGACGTGGCTCCCATGAACTGTCGCGTGTTGGGACTGCGGGCCAAGGAAAGTCACCCGCTCCTGATCAGCACCTCGCGCCATGTGAGTTCCGGGATTTTGGAAGTGAAGCAGGAGAAATGGGCCGACAATACGTTGTCAGGTGTTTCCGCCGTGATTGGAAATGACCCTTATGAGCTTCGTATCACCGGTCTGCGTGACGGCGGCCAGCAATGGGTGCCGGTGACCTCCATTCTTTCCAAAGAGGATGTCGCAGCGGGAGTGAAAATCTCGCAATCACTCGAAGCCGGTCTGCTGCGCGTGAAGATCCAATCGCCTGCCAACCGCGACGTGAAATGGCGGGTCGAATTCAAGACCGAGGCCTTGCTGCCGGAAAAAATACAAAACCTGAAAGTCACGGCAACGAGCGCTTACGATCCCGTTCTGTTAGGGTGGGAAAGCACCGCGCCGTTTCACACCATCACCCGTGACGGCGAGGTGATCGCCCGCGGTTGTTTCGGCCAATCGTTCACGGACGCCAACGCCGGGCGCGGCAAAACCCATGCCTACACGGTGGCCGTTGACGGAGGTTCCGCGCTACCCGCTGTCTCCGTGGCGGTCCCCGACTATCCCGCGCCGCCGGCCTTGCCGGACGTGAAAGTGGATGATCTGAAACCCGCATCGATCAACAACGGATATGGCGAGGTGCGCCCCGGGAAATCCGTGGACGGCGGCCCGCTGACCGTCGATGGCAAAACGCACTCTGCCGGACTGGGCCTGCATGCACCGGCTGAAGCCGTTTACACGCGGGCACCGGAATGGAAGCGCTTTGTCGCTCACATCGGGCTGAGTGAAAGCCAGCGCGGCGTGGCCGCGACCACCGTGGTCTGCAAGGTGATTGCCGAAAACGGGGCAGGTGCGAAGCAGGTATTGGTCGCCTCGCCAGTGATACGATTTGGCGGGGTGGAGCACTTCCCAGTCGATGTCGCTTTGCCTGCGGATTGCGTCAAGGTGCGATTGGTGGTGGAGGACGGCGGCGATGGCATCCGTTGCGACCATCTGAACTGGGGTGATGCCGGATTCATGAAATGAGGATCATGATCCGTAAGATCACTCGGTGAAGAGCACGAAGGTTCGTCCCTGTGCCGGGATCTTGAGGGAAAGAATCGCTTCGTTGGACGGAGTGAGCGAAACGGTCTTCGGTTCCGCTCCATCGATGGAAAAACCCCCATTCCCCGCCCTCCAGTCTACGCCGCCTACTTCGCTGAAGCTACGAAGGCCAAGAAGGCTTCCTCCTTCGCTAAAGCTTCCACCGTCGCCGGAGGCTATGGCGGACAAGACGGCGGACAAGACGACAGGCAGGCCGGGCCGACGCATTGGCTCTTTCAGGGGCCTCCCGCAGAAAG
>JBFZFJ010000100.1:0-3437 GCA_041306405.1 Verrucomicrobiales bacterium
GAGCGCCTCGCCGCTGCGGAAAATCGCCACGAGGAACTGACCGGCTTCGGCGAGCTTGGGTTTTGCCATTTCCACAAATTCGAGGAACTGCGGCGTGAGGGATGCGAGCGCGTCGGCGAGCGGTTTGCCGATTTCATCGAATCCCTGACCCAGCGCGGCTTTGATCTGCTTGGTCGAATCCGCTGTGGCTGCTGCTGTGCCGGCCACCTGCTTTTCGATGGCTGCCAGAACCAATGCCTGAGCCTCCAGCATCCGGTTGGATTCCGCGAGCGTCTTGATCTTCGCCTTCTCTTGATCGGTGAAGGTGATGCCCGATTTCCCGAGGGCGACGATGCCCTTGATCGGATCGTTGAGCGCCTTGCCCAGTTGCACCGCGTTGGACTCAGCACTGCCGAAACCAGCCGCCGCCATGTCCACTGCCGCCTGGGTGGCCCGATCAAAATTGCCGCCCAGCTCGTCGGCGGTGTTGGCGAGGTCCTTGAAGGTGAGGAGCTTCGCCTGGGTCATTTGGATTGCATTGCCATCCACTCCGGTTTGCAACTCGATCTTGTCCGCGAGGTTGTTGAGTCGCTCGGCCACCGCGTCGGACTGGTCGCCGAACAGCCCCATCGACTTGGCGATGTTGCGGACGCGGGCGTCGGCAGAATTCGCCGCCTCACCCGACAGAATCAGCTTGTAGGTCAACGCTCCAATCGCAGCACCAGCGGCGGCCACAGCGGCGGCGACAACAGCCGTTCCTTTGGCGACCGATTTCATGGCGCTGCCCATCGAAGCGAAGCCCTTGGAAGCGCCCGACGACATGCCGGCCATCGAGTTTTTCAAGCCACCGGTTTCCGACTTGGCACTCTTCAACGCGGACTGGAATCCAGCCGTGTTGAGTGTCAGCAGTGCGGTGAGCTTGGCCATCTGGCACTGGATGACTTGTCAATCGAAGCCGGACTTCCCCTTCACGTTGGCGAAGAAATAGAGCAGCCGTTTTTCCATGGAACGGCTCTGCACACGGAGCTTCCCGTCAACGCACAGACGCTGGATTCGTCATCGACGCTAATCTCCGTGCTGTCATACCTACTGGAACTGGCAGTATCGTCACCGCAGAAGAGGCCGTGCGAAGCAGAGTCATATCGACTACTTCGCCAAACAGGCGGACGCGAAACAGACGCGAAACAGATCCTCGAAATTCTATCAGGAAAGCGCCACGCTCCAGCGCAAGCCTCAGAAATATCCGCCGAATCAGTAAGCGACGTGTGCAGTCATTCGCCGAAGCCCACCGCCACCCGTCCGAACCCGCGTGCGGGGCGAGCCGGCCCTGCCGGGCGGCGTGAGCTGGCCTTTTCCCATAGCGCGTTGAGCTCGTTCATTTCCGCAGGAAAATCAGTTGTCGTGGTGGTGATGGTGTTGGTTTGCCAATTCAGGTCCGAAGAAAACTGCGGGAGATACAGCAATGGCGCAAGCTGCGCTGCGGCCCGGCGGCGCGGGTATTCCAGCACTTCGTAAAACGTCCCGCTTTCCTCAATGAGTGAGAGCTTCGGCAAGCCGAGTCCGGTGCTCACGGGAACCGCAGCGCCGTTTTTCGGATCGAACCCGAAGGCGAATTCGACGAGGTTTTTCATGCCGTCGTGATCGGGGTCCGCCTCCGGGCCGGAAATGGCGGAGGCATCCAGCTCGCTGGCAGTGAAATGACTGGCCTGCCATTGGGCGAAGGGGCCGATGGCGAAGGTGAGCGAGTGGACGGCGCTGAAGCCCGTGGGATTCGTTTGGCCCGGCCCGATGAATGCGGACGCCTTAATCCGCACCCTGTGAATGCCGGGTTTGCTGAAGCCCCAGTTCATGTGGGTGTGGGTGGCTTCGGCGTAGTAGTAATCGTTCACGACACCCGTGTCATAAGTGGACATCCAGACTTTGGGCGGGGAGCCGGTGGAAGTGGTCCACAGGGAGAAATGCGAGACCATTCCGGCCGGCGGCGTGTAGCCATCGAGCGAGATCTTGATCCATGGACGGGCGGTGGTTTGTGAAACCCTGAAATCGCTTGGAATATAGCTCCCGAAGGTGCCGTCGTTCTGGTTGTTTTCCAATCCCGGCCACGACTCGCCGATTCCGGGAGTGCCCTGCACGGCGGTCCAGAGCGGTTGACCCACAGGCACTCCGGTAAACGCAAACGCGGCAGATACCGGTTGTGTGAGCCTGGCACCAGAGTTTGCCGGGTTTCCGGCGATGTAGGGCTTGTCGGAAAGCGGGAATGACACGTCCGGTGTTTCATGAGCGACATCGCCGTTGCTTTTGGTGACTGCCTGGCAGGTCCAGACACCGGACGTTTCCCAGCGCCAGCGAATGTCTACATGTTCCGCCATGGGAATGAGTCCCGCGTGAAGTTGCGATGAGGCGGCGATGATGAGAGTGAGAGTGGTTGTTTTCATTGTAATCCCGCGACTCCCGGTGGTTTGGCGATGTTCATTCCGGCGTCGATCTTACGTTTCACTTCCATGGCGGAAATGGATTCAACACGGCCATCGACATAGAGGTAGTTCGAGCGGCCCTTGGTGCTGTCGGTCTTGCTGCCGCCGAAGCGGCCGGGAGAAATATCCCCCGCCAGCGAAGCCCACGACGACCATTGGTTCGAGTGGGTGTGATCATTGCCCGGTCCCGTGCCGGTGGTATCCGAACAGATGAATGCGATGATCGTGCGCGACGGTTCGGGAATGGCGGACACACGGTTCAAGGCCGGGCCGGTGGGCTCGCCGAAGGGGTCGGTTTCCGGCACGAAGATGTAACTGTTGAGGATGTAGCTCGTGCCTTTCGCCTTGAGGCGTTCCTTCTTCTTCGGATCTTCCGGGCAGACCCGAGTATTCTGGAAATCCCCGAGATAGGCTTCCAGCGCATAGACCCATGCGCCGTCGAGATCGGTCGAGTGGGTGGTTTCGGGAAACTTGCCATCGTGATCCGAGGCATACAGATGCAGGGCAAGGCCGATGTTTTTCATGTTGCCCATGCAGGCAGACTGGCGTGCGGAGGTGAGGGCACTGCGGTATCCGAACATGCCCAGGGTGCCGAGCGTGCCGATGATTGCGATGACCACCAGCAACTCGACGAGAGTGAAGCCGCAAGAAGCCCGTTCTTTTGCTAGATCACTCATCTGGAATTCCGCAGTTTCAGGAGATCATTCGGACGTGGAGGATTGCCGACAGCGGCAAGTTCCCACCACTTCAGCGCGAGAGTGGGTGGCAGCCAGGGTTTGCCTTTTGGCAGGCGCTTGAGGGCACGCCAGCAGCCGTAGCGCCATTCGGCACCGTGGGTTTCGAAAATCCATTGCTCGTAGGCGATCAGCCAGCGGAGGAACGGGAGGAATGCCTGCCAGCGCTCCTCTACCGTTCCAGCCTCCCCATGTTCGCGACCGGGAACGGGAGACTGCGAGCCACTCCAGAGCTCGATTCGACCGCGGT
>JBFZFJ010000101.1:0-3441 GCA_041306405.1 Verrucomicrobiales bacterium
GCCAATCTGGTCGGCGGCAATGACCAACTTGTCTTCGACGGGCACTCGCTCGCCTTCGCGGCCGACGGCAACCTTGCGGCCGAACTACCCGGCTTCCGCGAAATCAACGCGCTGGTCACCATTCCGGCCGCGGTTCCTTTTCCTCCGGCCGAACACTCCGATGTGGCCGACATCCATGATGCCCTTGTCCTCGGGCTCCGCGACTACCTCGGCAAATGCGGTTTCAAACAGGTCGTCATCGGCCTGAGCGGCGGCATTGATTCGGCGGTCACCGCCGCCTTGGCCGTCGCGGCCCTGGGCCAGGACAATGTGCTTGGCGTGACCATGCCCGGACCCTTCTCGTCCCAGGGCAGCATCGACGATTCGATCGGGCTGGCCCGGCAGCTCGGCATCGAATGCCTCACCGTGCCAATCGGCGGCGGGTTCGAGGCGATGGAAAAACAGCTCGCGCCGGTTTTCGCCGGACACCCGCCTGACGTGACCGAGGAAAATTTGCAGGCCCGCCTGCGGGGTATGACACTCATGGCGCTGTCCAACAAGTTCAACCGCATGGTCATTTCCACCGGCAACAAAAGCGAATTGGCCGTCGGTTATTGCACGATCTACGGCGACATGGCCGGCGGCATGGCCCTCATTTCCGATGTGCCCAAAATGATGGTCTATCAGCTGGCCCGCTACATCAACCGGCACGGCGAGATCATCCCGCGCAACACGATCGACAAGCCGCCCAGCGCGGAATTGCGGGCGGACCAGAAGGACCAGGACACACTTCCGCCTTACGAGGTGCTCGACGAAATCCTGCGGCTCTATGTCGAAGAGCAGCTGACCACCGAGGAAGTCGCGGCCCGGGGATTCGCGGCGGATACCGTCCGCTGGGTCGCCCACAAGGTGGAGACGAACGAATACAAGCGCCAACAAGCCGCGCCGGGCATCAAGGTGACGTCGAAAGCCTTCGGCATCGGCCGCCGCGTGCCCATCGCGCAGAAATTCCGGGCGTGATGATGGATCGCGGCGGAAACTCCGGGTGGATCGCGCTGTCCCCCTCGCGATAATCCAACCCGCGCATCGCGCTGGGACAGCGCGATCCACCCCGCTGACACATTTTCCTCGCTCCCCGTGCGCAGCATATCTACCTAACTTCCAATGGATCCACTCACCGCCCTGCTCATCGCCATCAGCGCATTCTTGCTCGGATCCATCCCGACCGGATACCTCGTGGCGCGGGCCAAAGGCGTCGACATCCGCCAGCACGGCAGCGGCAATATCGGCGCGACCAATGTTTTCCGCACGCTGGGCAAGCCGCTCGGCATCCTCGTCTTTTTCATCGATGCGCTGAAGGGTTTTGCCGCGGTCTGGCTCGCCCTGCGTTTCGGCGGATCCTCGGCCTGGCCCGGCATCATCGCGGCGGTTGCCGTCATCGCGGGCCACAACTACACGCCGTGGCTCGGGTTCAAAGGCGGGAAAGGCATCGCCACCTCGGCCGGCGTCCTCCTCGCTTTGATGCCTTGGGCCGTGCTGATCATCGCCGCCGTGTGGTTCATCGTTTTCCCCATCTCGCGCTACGTCTCCCTCGCCTCGATCTGCGCGGCCGCAGCCCTTCCGCTGGCGGTCGGCGGCCTTTGGTTCGCCGGCTGCGGCGGCAACGCGCCGCTCCTCGGTTTTTCCCTGGTTATTTCCGCGCTGGCCATCTGGCGCCATCGATCCAACATGGGACGCCTGCGGAACGGCACCGAACCCCGCATCGAACGCAAAATCCCGACGTGAAAAAACCAGAACGCATTTCCGTCATCGGCGCCGGCGGATGGGGCAGCGCGCTGGCCCAGTTGCTTTCCGGTCATGGCCTGCCGGTCACCATCTGGGCGCATGACCCCGCCCAGGCGGAGGAAATCAACACCGCGCATTCCAACCGCAAATTCCTCCCCGGCGTCACCCTCGCGGAGAACATCAAAGCCACGCCGGACATGACCGTGGCCGCGCAAGGCGACATCATCATCGTCGTGCCGCCCTCCCAATTCCTCAAGGGCATCTCCCGCGACCTCGCCGCCGCCGGGGTCGCCCCGGGTGTTCCCCTCGTCTGCTGCACGAAAGGACTGGAACACCATACCGGACGCCTCATGACGCAGGTGCTCGGCGAATTTTTTCCGGATCATCCCGTGGCCGCTCTTTCCGGACCAAACCATGCCGAGGAAGTGGCGCGCGGCACGCCGGCCGCCGCCGTGCTGGCCGCGGACCAGCATGCTCTCGCCGCGGGGCTGAGCGAATTCATCGGGACCGGAAGTTTCCGCGTTTACTCGAGCGACGACGTGGCCGGTGTCGAGTTGGGCGGGGCGCTGAAAAACATCTATGCCATCGCCGCCGGTATTTCCGACGGGCTCGGACTCGGCGACAACGCGAAGTCGGCCCTGGTCACGCGTTCGCTCGCGGAGTTGGTCCGGCTCGGCACGAAACTCGGCGGGAAGCGGGAAACTTTCTACGGGTTGAGCGGTCTGGGCGATCTCATCGTCACCTGCTTCAGCGTGCACAGCCGCAATCGCGGACTCGGCGAGCGGTTGGGACGGGGCGAGTCGCTCGCCGACATCCAGAAGTCGATGGTCATGGTGGCCGAAGGCGTTCCCACCGCACGCAGCGCCCACGAAGAAGCCCGCAAGCTTGGAGTCGAAACACCTTTGCTCGACACAGTGCATGCCGTGCTCTTCGACGGACTCGCCCCGCGCGACGGTCTGCTCCGCCTGCTGGCCCGCGACACCAAACGCGAACACGAGCCGGCACCATGATTGGCAAACATGTGACCAAAGCCCGGCGCAGCTGGCACCAATGGGTCGACTCCGACCACGGTCTTGCGGCGCTCCTCTTTTTCCTCGTCCTCTACGGATTCATCATTTACCCGCTGGCCGGCCAAGCCGGAAAAACCAACACCATCGCCGCGTCGTCCTTTTCCATCGTCCTGCTCCTCGGTGTGCTGGCCACGACACAACACAAGGGGGCCCGCATGGGCATGGTGGCGCTGGCCGGGATCGCTTTAACCTCGCATTGGCTTCACTTTTTAATCCACGAGCACGTGGTCCAAGTCATCTCCGCCGCCGCCGCCGCACTTTTCTTCGGCTTTCTTTCCATTCTCATTATGACCAGCGTCTTCCGCAGCGGGGGAATCACCATTTACCGCGTCTATGGCGCGATCGCGGTGTATGTTCTTATCGGGATCCTCTGGGGCGAGTTCTATACCCTGATTTATCTTTTCGAGCCATCAGCCTTCTACTTCAGCACTGCGACCCAATCCAGTGAACCGCCGATTTCCGAGCTGATCTATTTCAGCTTCACCACCCTTACCACCTTGGGGGTCGGAGACATCGTGGCGGTCCATCCGGTGGCACGCTCGCTGGCCACTCTCGAGGCGCTGGTGGGACAGCTTTATCCGGCCGTCCTCCTCGCCCGGTTGGTCAC
>JBFZFJ010000102.1:0-2864 GCA_041306405.1 Verrucomicrobiales bacterium
ATCCAACATTTTCGCCACGGTGGCGGCGTTCGCCCTGATCGGCGGCCGCAAGTCGATCTCCGGCTCGCCGCTCGGCTCGCCCGCCACCGTGGCGAAAATGTTGGATTTCTGCGCCCGCCACCAGATCGCGCCCGTCACCGAGACCTTCGCGATGAAGGACGTGAACGCCGCGCTCGACCACCTCAGCGCCGGCAAGGCGCGCCACCGGATCGTGTTGAAAAACTAACCTCCGCCCGCGCCGGAAATGAGGCGTTTACCCGGCGCCTCGTTTCCATTTCACTGCGGCCACGCTCATGACCACCAAGACCCTGACCCGCCGTCTCCCGCTCGTTCTCGCAACTTTCCTGATGCCGGCCGCGATGGCTGCCGAGCCGCTGCCGCCCATCGTCGCGGCGTCTTTCAAAGCCCCCGTCCGCGTCGCCTGCATTGGCGACAGCATCACGCAAGGCTCCGGCGCGGAGAAAGGAAAGTCCTATCCGACCCAACTCCAAGGCTTGCTCGGCGAGTCATGGGTGGTTGGAAATTTCGGCGTCAGTGGCCGCACGCTCCTGAAAAAAGGCGATTTCCCCTACTGGAAAGAAGCGGCCTACCAGAAAGCCCTCGCCTTCAAGCCGGACGTCGTCGTCATCATGCTCGGCACCAATGACACCAAGCCGCAGAATTGGAAACACGAGGCGGAATTCGTCGCCGACTACACCGAGCTCGTGAAATCCTTCCAAGCCCTCGAAAGCAAGCCGCGCGTCTATCTCTGCCGCCCATGCCCGGTGCCCGAGCCCGGCAACTTCGGCATCAATGAAGCCGGAGTGAATGAGCAGATCCCACGCCTCGACGCGCTCGCCGCGGAAATGAAACTCGGCGTCATCGACATGCACGCCGCCCTCGCCGACAAGCCCCAGCTCCTCCCCGACCGCGTCCATCCCAACGCCGAAGGCGCCGGCGAAATGGCCGAGGCTGCCTTCACCGCGCTAACCGGAAAGCCAGCGGCCAAAGTCGCGGCTCCCTGAGGGCGGCAGCCTTCAGGAACAACGAGGCCCGGTATTACCGCAGGTGGGAGGATACAACTCACCGCCGGTCTCCTGACATGAGGACACCGGCGGGAGTTGTTCTCATTTTGGATTACTCGCTGTAAACGGCGAGTTTGTTATAGTTCACGCCTCCGCCGATGGCAGTGATGTCCAGCACCCGGACTCCGCTGACTTCCGCGGCGACGACTTTCACAAGCAGGATATTCTGCCCGGTGCTGATTTCCTGGGTCGCCTCTCCAGCGCTGTTCAAGGTGCCCTTGAGGAGATACTTCAAGCCGTCGATGAAAAGTTGGCCGGAGTATTTTCCACTTTTGTGCATCGTGACCTGAGAAGGTTTTTTCTCAGCCAGTTCCGGATCGACGATGTATTTCCCGGCAAGCACATCTGCCAATGGAACCCGGGTATACATCTTGCTGACGTAGATTCCCGCCATGCTTGCTTCCGAAACCGACTCGACCATGCCCGCCGTGATGGCAAGCCATGAACCGCGGAACGATTCGCGCTCGATTCCCAGAGTCGAAATTTTCGATCCCTCAGGTGCGGCCGGGTCCAGCGGCTGGCCGTACATGGTGGTGTCTAGAAGCGTGGCGACCGACGAAGTGTCCGCTAGATAGATGCCGTCCACTGGATTGAGGTAATTTTGCTCCACCGGATCGACTGCGCCTGACCTGGCCTTGAAGGCGACCATGAAAGTGTCCTTAGGGCCACCTGAGACGGCGATAAATGAAGTCGAGCGCCACCGGGGAGGCTCGCCGTCATCACCCTCGTCACTTCCCCCGACACCCGGAGGCTTGCCCGAGAAGTTCCAATAGACAAAGTCGGCGAAATTATATTCGCCGGTCCGGGCGACACGATGGACAACGCCGGTCTTGGTATCGGCCACGAAGATGCCTTGGTTCGCCGGCACTGTGACCGGATAGTTGTCTCCGAAGAATTCCCTGCAATAGGCGAGCACGTCGGCATTTCCATCCGTCGGACAATCCAGCCAAAGGGTGACTGTCTCTTGACCCCACGCCCCCCAGAAGGCGACATAACGACCGTCGAAGGACAAGGCTTCGCCAAACCGGTTGAAGGATGCCTCGCTCTCACCCGGAACCGGGTCGCCGATGCCAATCACGGTGGTGAGCGGGGGATTGGGAATGAGCGGCGCGAGATAAATCCCGCCGTAAGTCGGTAATTCCTCGTAATCAAAACCGGCAAACACCGCAAAACCTCCCGCCGCGCTCGGGGGAGCCGTCGAACCGAAGGGCACATCCGCGACGCCTTCCGGAAGATTCGGAATTACGGTGCTGCTGTCGGCGATCCGCTGCACCGGCAAGACTCCGCCCCCGCTGACCGGATCACGGAAAAACACGCCGGTCTTCCCCTCTAACCCCACGGTGTAGTTTCCCTTGAAGACGATCAAATCGCCAGCGGCAAGGGCCGGGGAGCCGGGGAAGACATCGAAGCGGGTTTCCGGACTCACCCCGGGGACCGCCATGTAAGGAAAATAGTCCACCCCAAGCACCGGAGCTTCCGTCGGCGGGACCGCCCCCAGCAAGCCGACGCCTGTGATGAGATTTCCGCCCGGATTGAGGAATATCCCGTTGGTGCCCACTCTCGTATCCGTGCCGTCCACCTGATAGGTCCAGACAGGCTGGGAATTTCCCCGCGTGGCCATGGTTTGAGACTTCATCGAAATCCGCGGAATCGAGGGGAACTCGTTGAATTCCGAGGCGAGGTTGTTCGGAGCGGGAACCTTGGTGGAGCGGTCCGCAATCCGGATGGTCTCGCCCGCTGCCAGCATGTTCCTCGCGTAGATGCCGCTCACCGGTTGCGGCCCCTTGCTACGCGCCCGGA
>JBFZFJ010000103.1:0-13580 GCA_041306405.1 Verrucomicrobiales bacterium
AGTGACGCTGCACTCGAAAATATCCATTTTTACGGATGGGTGCGGCAGGGGGCTGCGCGAAATGGAATGGTCCACGACCAGTGGGGCGTGGAGAATAGCACGATTGTTGAAAACGGAAAAATAAGAATGTGGTGGCATGGTTCACTTAAAGGAGGATCCGGCGACTACTTTACCCAAGGTGTCACGAGATATTCCGAGTCTACCGATGGGCTAACGTGGAAAGACATGGGGGCGGCCACCGGGTTCGGGCCGCTCGAGATGCAGCCTTTCGTCTATAAAGACAGTGACGGACTTTATCATATGATGACGATTGTTGTGCAAAGCGGTCAGGACCATTATTACCGTTATCTCACGTCAACTTCAGGCAAGAACGGAACGTGGACCATCAAGAATAGAAGCGCATTCACTGCCGGTGGTAATCCTGGAAATATGTGTTTTTGGAAAGAGGGCGCGCAATGGCACATGCTCTATGAATGGTTGTCAGCTGGAAAGTGGGTCACAAGCTATGCCTATGGGCCAGCCCTTGACAGTCTCAGCAAATACAACGAAGGGAAACCGGTTATGAGCGGTGCCTACATGGTAGGAGGGCCGGATGTTGTCAAATCAGGCTCTGTTTATTATATGTTTGGTCATGCCGCAGAGCATAGCGGTAACCTTCCGACATCGGCTACATGCTATACGTCTCCCGATCTCAAGAGTTGGACGCGAGCGGGATGGCTTCTGCGCAGGCATTATCACGCAAGATACCAGGCGCAGGTTGCCGACCCATCGATCAAGGAGTTCAAGGGAAAAACATTTCTTTGGTACGAATCACAGCCGGACCAGAGTCCGACCGACGTTCCCTGGCTTTCCGTCTGCACCTGGGACCAACCGCTCGACCGGATGTTGGATCGCACAATAACGACAGCCGTCTTTGATGACCTTGAGGCCGAAGGGTGGACTTTTGACAATGGATTTGGTGAAAACAATACCGACGTACTCGGCACGGTTTTCCGCAAATTATCGGATCAACCTTCGCCCATATCGGAGAATTGCGTCGTCGTGAAAACCGAGCCCGGCAGATACATGAAAATTAGAAAGGCGATCGGCCCGTTGGCCGCGGAGAATGTCTTCGAATTCCATGCCAGGGCGGAACAGCTCGACAAAAAGTTCGAGGCCTTCCGTATTGACAAGGACAAAACTAACGGAATTCTTGCCGGGGTGTGGTTCGATACTGACGGAAAAATAAAATATTATCACGGAACGACCGCGACCGTTGCCCGGCCCTATGACGCTTCGACCTACTATCGGTTCCAGATTTTCCAGAAGACCGGCGGCTACGATCTGAAAATCAACGGATTGACCATTGCGAATGATATCCCGTATCATTCGGCTGATGGCGCGCCCGCGTATTTCCATATCGGGCAGGACGCTGGTGCAACCGGTTACATCAGCGGACTTTACACCAGGCAGTATTCTGATTCTGCAACGGAGCCGGTCTGGGGGGGCGTTACCGCAACGAAACCCTAGGTTCACCACGCTTCTGCTGCAATCGCTTGTCTAAAACTGTTTCCCCATGAAGCCCTCATTCAAACTCCTGGCCTGCGCGGCCGCTCTGTATTTTCCCGGCCACGCCGTGGCGGCGGAAGTGCCTGAGCAGCTCGCGAGCCTGCGCCTGGCGATTGATGATCTCACAAAAACACCCCCCTTTTCCCCGCCCTCCAGTCTACGCCGCCTACTTCGCTGAAGCTACGAAGGCCAAGAAGGCTACGACAGGCAGGCCGGTCTGGCCACCGGCTCTTTCAACGGCCTTCACGCAAAAAGCAAATTCCTTGAAGAAATCTCAGAAACCATCTTTCTTCATCCAAGCCCTGATGACACCTCTCATTCCCGCCTTCCCCAAAATGACTGTTTCAGTTTCATTCCGCAGCATGTCCATTCGCAGTCTGATCCTCTTGCTCGCCGTTCCGACCCTTGGGTGGGCGGAAATCAATGCTGCTCCGCGAGTACCGGCACCCAAGCCCTTCGGTGCCCTACCTAACGAGAGTCAACTCCGGCATGCGGAAATGGAGATGTATGCATTCATCCATCTCACCATCAACACGTTCACGGGGAAGGAATGGGGATATGGCGATGAGGATCCGGCGTTGTTCAATCCCACGGCCCCCGATATCGGCCAGATCGCGGAGACACTTCAAAAGGCGGGCATGCAAGGCATCATCCTCACCGCCAAGCACCATGATGGCTTTTGCCTGTGGCCCACCAAAACCACACCCCATAACATCAGCCACAGCCCTTATCGAGACGGCAAGGGCGACCTGGTGGCCGAAATTTCCAGTGCCGCCCGCGAGCGTGGCATGAAGTTCGGCGTCTATCTTTCCCCGTGGGATCGTAACAACCCGAAATATGGAAAAGCGGAATACGTGACTCAGGTGTTCCGTCCGCAGTTAGAGGAACTTCTGACCAACTATGGTGAGGTTTTCGAAGTCTGGTTCGATGGAGCCAATGGCGGGGATGGCTATTATGGCGGTGCGCGTGAGAGACGCTCCATTGACCGATTGACCTATTACGGCTGGGCGGAAACCTGGAAGGGCGCCCGCAAAATCCAACCACAGGCGGTGCTCTTTTCCGATGCCGGCCCGGACCTGCGTTGGATCGGCAATGAAGCCGGATTTGCAGCGGATCCCTGCTGGGCCACCTACACCCCCGTCAGTCCGGATGGAGACGAGGCCAAAGCCGGTCCCGGAAACACCCGCTACAGGGATGGCGAACGCGGCACCCGCCACGGGCGAGACTGGATGCCCGGAGAAGTGGACGTCTCGATCCGCCACGGTTGGTTCTGGCATGAACACGAGAACGGCCATGTGAAATCCCCGCAACATCTGTGGAACATCTACCTGCAGTCGGTGGGCCGCGGCGCGCATTTCCTGCTCAACGTGCCGCCGGATCGCCGTGGCATCATCCACGAGCGCGATGTTTCGAGCCTCACCCGCTTCGGTGATCTGCTGCGCGAGACCTTTGCCCGCAACCTTGCGGCTGGTGCATCTCTCAAGGCATCCCATATCCGCGGCGGCGACCCGTCCTGGGGACCTGCCAATTTATTGGATCCGGACAAGTGGAGTGCCTGGACGACCGACGACGAGGTTCGCGAGGCAAGCGTGGAAATCACCCTGCCGGAGGCAAAAACATTCAATCTCTTGCGCTTGCGGGAAGACATCCGCCTGGGCCAGCGCATCGATGACGTGGCCTTGGATGTCATGGCGGACGGAAATTGGAAAGAGGTGGCACGCGCCCAGTCGGTCGGATATTGCCGTCTCTGGGAAATCCCTACGGTGACTACGGACCGCGTGCGTCTCCGCGTCGTCAAGTCCTCGGCCTGCCCGGCCTTGTCCGACTTCGGCCTGTTCCTCCGCCCCGCCATTCCTCCGCTCGATGGCGCGGTGGTCAAGCTTCGGCCACAGGACCGCAACGGATGGAGCGTCACGGCCAGCGCCGTTGCGACTGGAAACTCAGCATCGGCCGCCATCGACGGAGACCCGGCAACCTTCTGGCATACCCACGATGAATCCAAAGGGGAGAGCGGCCTGCCACAGGACCTCACCTTGGATTTAGGCAAGGTCAAATCCATCAAGGGCTTCACCGCGCTACCCCGGCAGGATGGCATTGCCCACGGCATGGTGGACCTCTACCGGGCAGAGACCTCCACTGATGGCAAGACTTGGACCCTCGTGGCGGAGGGGGAGTTCTCCAACATTCGTGCCAATCCAATCGAGCAGGTCGTCAGCTTCGTCAGCCCGGTCAGCGCTCGCTACCTCCGCATCCAAGCAGTCCGCGCCTTGGAAAAACGACACGCCTCCTTCGCGGAAATCGGTGTGCTGGAGTGACCCTCGGGCATGGCTCTCGATCAGCCCGGCTTCGCAGCAATTGACTTCAAAATAACGCGCGGTAGTATGACCTCTGCTTGGCCGATTGAGGGCTTTTCGATCCGATTCCAGGCAAACTAGCTACACCTGTTCGCATTCCGCCCTCGCACTGGCCATCCAGACCGCCCGCAGCGAGTTCCGCAGTCCACTTCGGGCCGAAGAACTTGCCCGCCGTGTGGGAATGCCTGTGCGCGTCTGCAATCTTCAATGCAGGCCGAACTCGGCCATGACCTCAATCAGGAAATTGCAGGCCTCCGCCTCAATGAAGCCACGCGCCTGCTCCGCGAGACGAATCTGAAACTGGAAAGCGTCGCCCGCGAGGTGGGATATGGCAGCGCCACCTACCTGTGCCGCGTGATCCAGACTTCCTGCGGCATTTCTCCCGGCGAGTATCGAAAAAAGTGGGCGACGGACCATTTTCGGGGATTATGAGCCCGGGAAAACCGAACCCACGGCATCTTGTCGTTTGATTGATCTTTGCCGCCCTGCATCCAGGCACCGCGCTTATTCTTTAGGCCAGAACTTTGCCACCGTCCGCACCCATTCATCGGCCATGAGCCCATGGCCGGAATACGTAGGATGAATGCTGTCCCAAATCCAATGCTCCGCAGGTGCTTTGAGGCAGGCGGCGTCGAAGACCGGCTGGAAGTTCACCAAGGCCGCCTGGTATTTCCTGGCCAGTCGGGCCACAATCTCCTGACGCGCCTTGATGTCGGCGCTCCATTCCTTCCAGCTATCTTTCTTCGACTCGATCGGCAGGGTAAACGGAGAGCAGAGGACGAAACGCACCTTGGGATTTGCCGCACGCGCATCGGCGAGCAACTTGTCATAGGTCTGTTCATACTGGGCGAGCGGAACCCGGCCGTTGTCGTTCACACCGATGAGGATGCTTAAAATGTCCGGCTTGAGATCAAGTGTGTCCTGCTGCCATCGCTTTGATAGATCAAGAACCGTATTGCCACTGACTCCCCGGTTGAGGAAAGTAAGATTCCGCTCCGGGAAAGCGGCACCATACCTGGCGGCGATAATGAACGCGTAACCATGGCCGAGGATGTGGTTGGGGTCCATGCTGCGGCCGCGATTGCCATCGGTGATGGAATCACCTTGAAACAGGATGCATACTCCCTTGTGGAACGCCGGAACGGGCGCAACGGCGGAGATTGGTGGAGATTGCGCGGACGCCAGGTTTGAAATCAAAAGGGCCGTCACGACTAGGCGGCGGATTCCATTGTAGGGATTCATGGTGATTGATGTTTGGTTGAAGTGCTTGACATCCTTGCGGCAGCCGCCCGAAACAAATCCCGCATACTCAGACATCGCCAGAAAAATCGACACCCTACACGTTTGTTCATTATCGAAACTTGCCTGTGCAATCAAATGTTCTTGGGGACCGGCAGCCGCTGTTCACACAGTTCCAGGCGTTAAAAAACTCGTTTTGACAAAGCCATGAAATTCCCTCACGTCCACTTGGTTTTGGCCACTGCGGCACTTTTCGAAATCGCCATCGCAAGCGAAGCGGTGAATCCCGGCAATAACAGCGCCACCATCCCTGTTTCGAAGCTGGAAAACGACAGTTACGATTGGTCGAAACGCCATGAGGAAGTGCTGCGCATCAAGGCCGCGCTTCAGCCGGAAATCGTGCTGATCGGCGACTCAATCACGCACTTTTGGAATGGCGAGCCCAAGGCACACACCGCACGGGGCCCAAAAGCGTGGGAGGCGGTTTTCGGAAAATCACGCATCCTCAATCTCGGCTTTGGTTGGGACCGAACACAGAACGTGCTCTGGCGCATCGATCATGGCGAACTCGATGGAATCGCACCGCGGATCGTCGTGCTCAACATTGGCACCAACAACACCAGCCAGACGGCAAACGCCCGCCAGAATACCGCTCCCGAGATCGCGGAAGGCGTGAGGACGGTTTGCGATCGAATCCGAGCAAAACTGCCACAAGCGAAGATCATTTTGATGGCGATCTTCCCGCGCGAGGAGGACCCGGATCATCCCCGACGGAAGCTGATTATGGAAACCAATACCCTGCTTGCCCGGTTCGCCGGGGATAAGGGATACACCTTGGTGGATATCGGCCCGAAGATGCTCCAACCCGACGGCCACCTCACCCAGGAAATCATGCCCGATTTCTGCCACCCGTCCGAGAAAGGCTATCAGATCTGGGCCGAGGCCTTGATTCCTTTGATTCAAACCCCGCCCGGCAGGAACTGACCGTGGAAGCCGCATGCGGAATCCCACCTCTGCGTAATCACACAGCGCGGCCCATTGAAAACCTTACAACGCCATGAACCACCTGTCCCGCACCGCCGTCTGCATCCCGAGCTGTCTCACGCTCACCTCCGCCGCGTGGTCCGCCGGGTTATACGTTGCACCCACCGGCAATGATGCCAATCCCGGCACGCGCTCCACGCCATTCCAAAGCCTCGCCGCCGCGCGTGATGCCGCCCGCCGGCTGGCTGGCAAGGAGCCCGTCACCGTGACCGTGGCCGATGGCGTGTATTACCTGCCGGAAACGCTGGCTTTCATTCCCGCTGATTCCGGCTCGGAGAAAAATCCGGCGATCTATCAGGCATTGAACGAAGGCAAGGCCATCATCAGCGGTGGCTTGAAGCTCGACTTGAAATGGGAATCGCAAGCTAATGGCACCTTCAAGGCCCTCACGCCCGCAGGCCTGTCCATCGACCAGCTCTTCATCGACGGCCAGCGCCAGCGCATGGCCCGCTATCCGAACTTTGATCCGAACAAGCCCACCGCCGCCTATCAGGGCTACTCCGCGGATGCCTTTTCCAAGGAACGCGCCGCGAAATGGGCGGATCCCGCGGGCGGATACATCCACGCCATGCAGGTCCATCGCTGGGGCGGCTATCACTACCGCATCACCGGCAAAAATCCCGATGGAGGCGTCGCCTACGAAGGCGGCTGGCAGAACAACAGCCAGATGGGCATGCACCCGGAGTTCCGCATGGTGGAGAACATCTTCGAGGAACTCGATGCCCCCGGCGAGTGGTTCCACAACGCGCAAACCCGCACGCTCTACTTCAAGCCCGAGCCCGCCATGGATCTCGCGAAGGCCAACGTCGAAGTCGTCCGTCTCCGCCACCTCGTCGAGTTCAAGGGTACGTCCAAACAAGCGGTGAAACACATCACCCTCAAGGGCTTCACCTACCGCGCAACCCCCATTTCCCCGCCCTCCAGTCTATGCCGAGGCTACGACAGGCAGGCCGGGCCGACCCAATGGCTCTTTCAGGGGCCTCCCGCAGAAAGCAAATTCCTAGCAGTCATAAGAAAATCAGCGTCAGTGCTCGCCGCGATCGTATGCGCGGCGGGCATGATCCGCGCGGAGGATTTGCCGAAGGTGCTAATCATCGGCGATTCGATTTCGATCGGTTACACGGAAAAGGTGAAGCAGTTGCTGGCGGGCAAGGCGGAGGTGTCCCGGCCGCCGGAAAACTGCCGCTTTTCGGGATATGGCCTTGAGAACGTCGCGAAGTGGATCGGCAATGGGAAATGGGACGTCGTCCATTTCAACTTCGGCATCTGGGATGTTCACCTGTTGGACAAGGGCGAGATCGTCATGCCGTCCTTGGCAGATCGGGATCCCGCCTTGTTCAAGCGCCGCTCCACAACGAAGGAATACGTCGCCAACCTGAAGGGCATGCTGCGCATCATCAAGCCGGCCGCCGGAAAGGTGATCTTCGCCACCACAACGCCCTTCACGACATACGGCGAAGGAACAAAAGCGCTGATCAGCGCGAACAACAAGGCGGCCCGCGATCAGATGGAAGCGCAGGGGGTGCGGATCAACGACCTGCACGCGCTCGCCCTGCCGAATCTCGCCACCTGGCATGATGCGGATGGCGTGCATTTCAACGAGGAAGGATACCGGCATCTGGCGGTGGCGACGGCACTTTCCATCGCGGATACCCTCGGCATCCAACTCGACGGGG
This sequence comes from Verrucomicrobiales bacterium, assembly GCA_041306405.1. Taxonomy (GTDB): domain Bacteria; phylum Verrucomicrobiota; class Verrucomicrobiia; order Verrucomicrobiales; family Akkermansiaceae; genus Luteolibacter. The sequence goes on from JBFZFJ010000103.1 coordinate 7,862, forward strand.
CGGCAAAGGATCAGTCATCGCTCCAGCCCCGGAAAGTGAGCGAAGGAACCGCATTCGGGAGAACCCTGCAAACTTACGAGCACGCGAGCCTCGGGTCCTGGGGATACGGGAAAGCGCAGAACGACACCTTCCGCCTGCTGCTGCCGGGAAGGTCGACGGACGCTCCGCCGCTTTGCGTGGTCCTCCATTCGGCGGGCGGGGACGGCAACGAACTGTTCCGGCCGATTTGTGCGCCCCATGCCGAACGCGGTTTCTATGGCGATGAAACTTTCCATGTCCTGTCCCTCGATTGCGCGAAAAACCGCAACGACTGGTGGTGGGGCGCGGAGGAGATTTCCCGCAACCCCGACCGTTACCGCAACGAGCTGTCCCCGACCGAGAAACGGGTCATGGCCACCATCGAATGGGTGGTCGGACGTTTCGGCGTCGACCGGAACCGGATCTACCTGAACGGCATCTCGATGGGTGGCAGCGGCACGCTCGGCCTGGGTCTCAGCCACGGGGATGTCTTCGCTGCCGCCGCGGTGATAGTCCCCGCCGGGATCCCACACGTGCGGACGCGTTTGTTCGACCGCAAGGTTCCGGATCTACCGCCGCTGCTCAACCTGTTGTCCCACCGCGACGAATATTCAAAAGGGCAGGAAGAGCTGATGGCGTATCTGCGGGAAAACCGCTATGCGGCGGCGTTCGCGTGGGTGCCTTGGGGGCACGACGCCCACAGGATCGGACTGGAAAACCCGTTTTCCGTTTATGATTATCCGTGGCTATCCATCCGCCGCAACGAGGCCTATCCCGTGTTCACCGGTGCCACGAGCGACAACCGCTATCCCGGCTTCAGGGACGAGACGTCTCCCGACCAATCGGGCCAGAGCAACCTGTGGTTTCGCTGGGACAACAGGGTTGACGATTGGAATCGTTTTTCCATGGCGCTATGGATCGCACCTCCGGATGAAGCTGGGGAGCGCACCGCAACCGCGGATATCACGCTGCAGCGGTTGCAACGGTTCGCGGTGGTACCGGGTCGGCAATACCGCTGGAGCCTGACGGAGGGCGGAAAGCTGGTGCAGCAAGGAAGGGTGACCAACAACAACGGCTTGCTGACGATGCCTGACGTGCGCCTCACGCGGACACCGGCTGTTCTGACCTTGGAATGAGAGCCGGGCCACCCGATCAACCACCAACCCGTTTTCCCAAGAAAAAATCATGACCATGCCATTCCCGCCCGCCATCCGAAATGTTGCCGCCCTCTGGCTCCCCCTCATGAGCGTCGGCCTGTTTCACGCGCAGGGGGAGCCGACCGTAAATGGGGTCAGGCCTCGCACGTTCACATTTGGTTCTCTTTTCATGCTTCATCGAGTGCCTTTGCCAGTAGATTGAAGATGGATGCCAACTCGCCGGATTCCCGGCAACCCCCATTTCCCCGCCCTCCGGTCTACGCCGCCTATTTCGCTGAAGCTACGAAGGCCAAGAAGGCTTCCTCCTTCGCTAAATCTACGGCGGACAAGACGACAGGCAGGCCGGTCCGACCCAATGGCTCTTTCAGGGGCCTCCCGCAGAAAGCAAATTCCTTGCAGCCGGGGGCTTATGAGCAGAGATATAAAGTAACCTTTCTTGCGGATGGTGGTGGCATTGTTACTGATAGCACCCCTACGCTTTTTCTAGGTCCTATCGGAGTTTGGACGAAGTTTACCCTGAATGGATTGGTAGTCCCGGCAAATGCCACCTCTGCTTTCATCCAGATCTTCGGCGTAACTGGTACCACGGCAGGCGACGCTGGAGAGGTTCTCATCGATGACGTTTCCCTGTCGGGCCCAGGTTTTGGTCCACCGACTTTGTTCGCCTCAACCACAGCTCCTGCTGTCGGCATCAGCTGGCGGTCGACCACAGGTAAGAGCGTGCGAGTGCAGTCATCCTTGAGCCTCTCCAGTTGGGCAAACTTCGGCGCGGTGGTTCCCGGTGATAACACGATCAAAACCGCATTTGACGCCATCGTGGATCCGAAGAAGTTCTACCGAGTGGGGGAGCTTCCATAAACCTCGCTGTACCCGAAGCGCGCTGCGGTCTGCCCATTGCAGCACCGCTCTCCCGCTCATTGAAATCCATCGCCATTCGATCTCCGGATCGGATGGTCCTTTTTTTGGCTGCGTCGATAGGGTCTAGACAGGTCCCGACTAGCAAGCATTGAAGCCCGAATCGTGAATGAGCTCATCGCTCACGGATAGACACCAACAGGAGTAATCTCGCCGCCTCCATCACGGGTCGGGACTTCCGGGCGGTTTCGAGGCCTCCGGCTCGTCCGCGGGTGGTTGCTCCGGCCCGACGTCCAGCGGGTGTTCCTCCTCGTGCCATTTCTTGGAAACCTTGCCGTCCCACCAGGCGAAGTTCATCGGGTAGGTGCCGGGCGCGAAGAGCACGTGATAGAAATGCCAGATGACGATGGCCATGCAGGCGAGGATGGCCTCGTAGTAATGGATGGTGACGGCGACATCCACCAGCCAGCGCGGGAACCAACGGGTGACGTCGATCTTGAACCAGATCATCAGCCCGGTGACGCCCATGATGACGGTACCCCAGATGACCGCCCAGTATTCGATTTTTTCCGGATAGCCAAAGCGGGCGAAGGACGGTTTGGCGGGGCGTTTCCCGACGAAGTAGAGCAGGTTCGCGAGGAGGTCCCGGCCATCCTGCCACCGCAGCATGAAATCCTTGGCGAGCTTTCTGCCATCCCGCGTGGCGATGAGATAGCCGATGTGCCAGAGCCCGCCGCCGAGCATGACGATCCCGGCGGCGCGGTGTAGCCAGCGCCGGACGGCCTCGTCCGAACCGAACAGCCAGGCCAGCCAGGAATCCGGATATTTCAGGGCGAAGCCGCTCAGCGCGAGCATCACGAAACTCGTCACCAACACGAAGTGCTGGATGCGCTGGTGGAGGTTCATCCGCACCAGGGTCTCGCCCCGCGCGGCGCGGAAGATCCGCAGCGCCCGCAGCCATGACAGGCCGTTGTGCAGCAGCATGCCGCCGACGACCGCGAAGATGAGTGATAGATACGCCACCCGCACCCAATGGTTCACTTGGGAGCCGAGGCCGCCGTTTCCGGAATCCTTGAGATGTACCTCGCCGAAGGAGAAGTTCTCGCCGGCTCCCGGATGGCATTTCCCGCAGGTCTCTACCAGATGTCGGCGGTGGATCGACGAGCCCGGATCGCTGGACGGCAGGATCTTGTGATAGCCGTGGCAGCTCGCGCAGTTCGCCGCGTTCGTCGCCCCGCCCTGCATGGCGAGGCCGTGATAACTTTCGAAAAAGGTTTTCACCCGGTCGGGGGGCAGGCCGAACTTGGTATTCATCCGTTCGGATTCATGACAGCGGCTGCAAGCGTCCCCCACCGCGCGGGAGGCCTTGCCGCCGTTGAGCGAGTGGATGTTGTGCTCCTCGTGGCAATCGGTGCAGACCGGGGCCTCGCGGATGCCTTTGGCGGTAGCCTGGCCATGAATGCTCGCAGCCACGTCGGAGGCTTCCTCGGAATGGCACTCGCCACAGGTTTCCGCCTGGCGAGTGAAATGAAGGGGCGACTCGGGAGATTTCGGCGAAAGCGTCTCATGGCTGCCGTGGCAATCCTTACAGCTCGCCGCCGATTCCGCTCCCCGCCGCAGCGCGAGACCGTGCACGCTCGCCTCAAAGGATTGCGAAGCCTTTTCGTGACAGCCCGCGCAATCCACCGGCTTGGCCGCCACGTCGTCGTCTGGGTGCTGGTCCGTCAGGTCGCGGTGACACTCCGCGCAGCGGGTGTCCTTGTGCGCCGAGCCTTGGAGCTTCAGCTTGTCCACATGGATGGAGACCTCTTCGCCTGACTCCCGCTCCATGGTCAGGTCCTTGATGGCATGACAATCCAGGCAGGTTTCATCCGGAACGCCCGCTTCCGCCGCCGAGGCGTGGATGCAGTGCCCCAGAGCGAGAAAGGCCGACAAGACGACGACCTCCGCGATCCGCGCAACCGGATGTGATCCGGAAAGCACTCGTGGACAGCCAGGCGGCCCACGCAGGAAACGCTTTTCCATATCGTTGGGGTTGATTGCCGCAAGGATGAGGGATCCAGGCAAAGGGCGCAAAACATTTCAGCCGGAAACTCCGCATATCCTGCTATTCCGCGCGCGTCCCAAGTTTGCCACGCCGTTTCAAACGCAATGCGGCGAAGTTATCAAGGTTCACCGGAAAAGCCCTCGATTTCCCCGACTGCCGGCTGGAACTCCTTTGAACATCGCGCTTGAACCCCTCGCCGGGCAGCGCATGATTCCCTTAATGAACGAAATGCCCTGCCTCTGGACCCGGCGGAAAATCATCGGCACCCTCGGCCTCGCGCTTGCCGCTCCCGGCGCCTTTGCCGAGCAACTCTCGCTCACCCCCAGGCAAACCGAAGGCCCGTTCTACCCCGACCACCTGCCGCTCGACACCGACAACGACCTGCTCGTCATCAACGACGGCATCACCCCCGCCATCGGTGAAATCACCCACCTCTCCGGCCGCATTCTCGATGCGAAAGGCGACCCGATCCGCGACGCCGTCATCGAGATCTGGCAGGTCGATGGCCGGGGCGTCTATCTCCACACCGGCAGTGATGCCGGCGACAAGCGCGACAAGAATTTCCAGGGCTTCGGCCGTTTCCTGACGAGTTCCACCGGCGAGTATTATTTCCGCACCATCAAGCCCGTCGCCTACCCCGGCCGCACGCCGCACATCCATGTCGCAGTGAAAATGAAGGGCCGCGAGAAGTGGACGACCCAATGTTATGTCAAGGGTGAGGCCCAAAACGACAAGGACATGGTGCTCCGCGGCATCAAGGACGCCAAAGCCCACGAGTCGGTCATCATCGACTTCGCCGCCATCAAGGAATCCAAGATCGGCGAGCTCGCCGCCCGCTTCGACATCGTCATGGGCCACACCCCGGCGGACATCGGCCATTGATCCAGCAGCCTCCGGCAGCGTGATCGCCACTTCCCGAGGTCTACTCAGCTCCCCGCGGCCTGAGACCCGCCAGGCCCTTCACCGCGCATTTGAGGTTTTGGCGGCCCCATTCACGGGCTTCCCGCCCCAACGGCGGCATCCTCAGCCATCATGGGTCGGGACTTTCGGGCACCCGTCACTCTCGCTATCAGGCGGGCATTTCGTAGCCCTTGCGGCGCGGCCGGTCCTGCATGGCGGCCGCCTGCGCGTCGCCGATGATCTGCTCGGCCTGCGGATCCCACTTGAGCGCGCGTCCGAGCCGCTGGGCGATGCCGGAGAGTTGACAGATCGTGGCCGAGCGGTGGCCGACGCTGGCCGGACAGATGTTGGGTTTGCGGCTTCCGATGGAATCGACGAAGTTCATCCGGTGGTCCATGGATTCATAGACCTGGATGTCATTCGGGCCGAACTCGTGGCGGACAAGTTCCTTGGGCGAGGTTTCAATCTTGCCGCGGCTGACGAGCACCTCGCCCTTGGTGCCGATGAAGCGGATCATGTGGCCGTTGTCGGGTTTCTTGTCACGCCACACGGTGATGCCGTCGGCGTAGCGATAGTGGTGGTGCTCGGCTCCCTCATGGCCTTTGGGGATGAACTCGACCGGACCCGTGTTGTCGCGGTCGAGAGCCCACTGGACGATGTCGAAATGGTGCGCGCCCCAGTCGCCGAACTTGCGGCTGCCGTATTCCCAGTAGCAGCGCCAGCCGCCGCCATAATTCCCCTT
>JBFZFJ010000104.1:0-13440 GCA_041306405.1 Verrucomicrobiales bacterium
GGCCCGTCCCAGCGCGAAAGAGCAATCCGAGCTTGCTGGGGAGATCAAGTTCTCGTATCAAATGTCCATCAGCCAGCCCGCTGAGATTTTAACAATTTAACGGAAAGAAAAATTTCCCCCATGCGTTTCTGGGCGGCGTTTCCAAACAACTCGATTGCCCGCCGGTGATCGTCGGCGGGGTGGCGGATCATGTGCATTTGTTGGCGCGTTTCGGACGAGGCGTCACGCAATCCGACTGGGTGAAGGAACTCAAACGGGTATCGAGCCGCTGGATCAAGGAGCGGAATGGGCGGATGGCGGGCTTCGCCTGGCAGGCGGGATATGGAGTGTTTTCCGTGAGCCCGTCGGCGTTGGAAGATGTGGAGAGGTATATTCGCAATCAGGAAGAACATCACCGGAAGTTGACGTTTCAGGACGAGTTCCGGAAATTTTTGCAAAAGCATCGGGTGGAATGGGACGAGCGGCATGTGTGGGATTGGGGGCGTTCAACCCAGGACATAACCCCGATTGGGGTTGATGGGGAATGCGGGGCCTAATTCCCAAGGTAGCGGCATGCGCCGCAACCTTGGGCTTTTGGATGGAATCCCGTTGGGATTGGAAGAAGGAATCCGGACCGGATTCCCAAGATCATGTTCACCAATGGACTTACGCGACAAGTGGCTGAATGCGCGCGAGTGCGGCGGCTTGTTCCTCACGGGCGGCAGCGACGTCGTGCATCTGTTGAAGGTTGAGCCAGTATTCCGGGCCGGTGGCAAAATATTTGCCGATGCGCAGGGCGGTGGCGGCGGTGATGCCTTGGCGGCCCTTGATGATGGAAGTGACGCGGCTGTGGGGCAGGTCGGTGTCTTTGGCGAGGCGGTATTGGGTGATGCCCAGATCGTCGAGCGCTTCCTTGAGGGTTTCCCCAGGATGCGGATTGTGAAGCAGTGGAGTGGTTTTCATGTCAGTGGTAATCCTCGATACGGACGTTCTCGGGGCCTTGCGGCCCCCATTGAAAAGTGATGCGCCATTGGTCGTTGATGCGGATGGCATGGCAGCCCTCGCGATCTCCTGAAAGGACGTGCAGGTGGTTGGATGGTGGAAAGCGGAGGGTTTCCAGCATAGTCGCGGCGGCGAGTTCGCGGAGCTTGCGGAGTGCCCGTTCCTGAATGTCTTGTGGCAGCTTGCGAGACCGCTGGCGGTTCCAGATTTTTTCGGTTTCCTTGTCCGCAAAGCTCTGTATCACTTGGGCAAGATGATGCTATTTACGGTTTTCGTCAATATTGTTTTCACCATGTGTCCTCAAGCTGCCAAGTCGTGAAACATTCGCGGTCAATCATCGGGCTATTGATGTTCATGGCTGTCGGCGATGCCGATGCCACCACCCTGAGAACCATCCTCGCCGGGGGTGAAACGGAGCTGCCCGCCGATACGCCGAGCGGACGGCTGGATACGGAAGGGACGTTTTCTTTTGTCGGCGCGTTGGCGATTTCCAGCGGTGGGGGGAACTACAAAGGCTCGGCGGTCGCTTTGTCGCGCGAATGGGTGCTCACCGCGGGGCATAATGTGGATTTGAACGACGACGGTTTGCCTGACACCGCTTGGAGCGGCGCGTTTCATCTGCCGGGCTATGGTGCGTTCACCGTGACGGAGGCATTCACCCATTCCGGATTCACCGGCTTCGGCAATCCATCGGTGAATGACGATCTGGCGCTGTTGCGCCTGGGTGCGCCACTGCCGGTGGGGTTGGGATATCCTTCGCTGGGAACGGGGGCTTCTGAGGGGATTTTATCACCTTGGTGGGGTTTGGGCGTTCCGGTTATGGCAGTTATGGATACACCTCGAATGCCAGCCTGACAGATCGCCGATATGGTTCCAACGTGATCGACGGATTTGAACCCTCGGGACTTCTCATGGTGTCGTTTTCCGCGCTGCTTCTCATGCGGCGCGGGAGGGGGGATTTGGTCAAATCGTCATCGCGTGGAAGCCACCGTCCACGATCATTTCGATGCCGGTGATGAAGGAGCCGGCCTTGGCGGAGGCGAGGAGCAGCGTCGCGCCGATGAGTTCATCCGAGTTTCCGAAGCGCGAGGCCGGGGTCTGGCGGAGGATGTCGAGGACGCGGGCCTCGTCGAGCACCTTGCGGTTTTGCTCGGCGGGGAAGAAGCCGGGGACGAGGGTGTTGACGCGGATGTCCTTGTCGGCCCACTCGCGGGCGAGGTTGCGGCTGAGATTGTGCACGGCGGCCTTGGAGGCGGAATAGGTGAAGACACGCGAGAGGGGGTTGAGGCCGGAAATGGAGCCGAGGTTGATGATCGAGGCGGGCTGGGATTCATCGATGAAATAGCGGCCGAACACCTGGCAGGCGCGGAAAATGGCGGAGAGGTTGGTGTCGATGATGCGCTGGTATTCCTCTTCGGTGATGTCGAGGAACGGGGTCGGGGAGTTGGTTCCGGCGCCGTTGATCAGGATGTCCACCTGGCCGGAGCGCTTGAGGACGGTGTCGAGAAGCGACTGGAGGGACTCGCGGGAGGTCACATCGACCGGGACGAAGTAGCCTTTTCCGCCGTATGACTCGACTTCGGCGAGGCGCTTGGCGGCTTTTTCCGCGATGCGGCCGCCGAGGACGACTTCCGCGCCGGCGCGGGCGAGGCCGACAGCCATGGTGCCGCAGAGTTCACCGGTACCGCCGATGATGACGGCGGTTTTGCCGGAAAGGTCGAAGAGGTCTTTGAGAAACGGGGCGGTCTGCATGAGTGGAGTTTCGTGAGAATAGCAACTTCTGCCAAGCACGGATTTGACGGGTGGAAATCAACTCCGCAGGCTTCACGCCAGCATCTCCAGCAGATGCCCGAAGACGTCGGAGTTTCTCACCATGCCGGTGAAGCGGTCGGACTGCGGGCCGAGGGCGGAGATGAGCGTGGGGTCCGATGTGTGGGTGGTGCCGGTCCAGCCGATGCCGGTGTGGTTGCCGGCGAACTGGCCTAGCAGGCCTTCGGGTTTGCTGAGTTGTTCGTTCCACTCGACGACGGGTTGTTTTTCGAAAATCTCGAGCAGCGCGGCGGACTGGTCGGGCTTGAGGGTGAAGTCGAGGCGCTGCTTGATGAGGGTGGTGAGCTGGTCGGTGGTTCCGCCTTGGGTTTTCGCCCACTCGGCGAAGAGGCGCTCGTGGGAAGCCTTCATTTTCGTGATCCGGGCGAAGCTCTGGGTGCTCTCGGCGTAACCGCTTCCCATGCCGTTGAGGCCGGGGTTCGAGTTGCCGTGGTCGCTGGTGACGACTAGCAGGATGTCGTCGCGATTTCCGATGAGGGCGAGCACGGCGGCGAGCGCGTCGTCGAAGGCGAGTTGGTCGCCAAGCAGCGCGCCGATGTCGTTGAGGTGGGCGGCGTGGTCGATGCGGGCGCCCTCGATTTGCAGGAGAAACGGTTTGTCGCCTGGCAGGAAGCGGGTGAGCGCGGCCTGGGCCATTTCCGTGAGAGTGGGAACGACGGCGGCCATCGCGGGGTTGTGGTCGCGGTCGATGGAAAAGGGAAGATGGCCGCGGGTGAAGGTGCCGAGCAGTTTCTGCCCGCGGGCAGCGAGGAGCGCGTCGCGGGTGTTGACGATGCCGTAGCCGGCCTTGGCGAAATCGCCGGCGAGGTCGCGCTTGTCGGCGCGGTCCTTGGCGCTGAAATGGCCGGAGCCGCCGCCGAGCAGGATTTCCACGCGGTCGAGGTATTGCGGCGCGATGCCATCCTCGTCGCCGCGTTTCGGGGCGATCGATGCGAACCCGGCGGGCGTGGCGTGGGTGATGGTGGCGGTGCTGACAAGGCCGATCCGCGCGCCTTTGTTTTTGAGAATCGTGGCGATGGGAGTGATTTCCCGGCCGTCGGGGCTGACGTTGATGGCGCCGTTGTTGACGCGCTGGCCACCGCCCCACGAGCTGGAGGCCGCGGCGGAATCGGTGACCATCGAGTTGGCCGAGGCCGTATCCATCAGGCCGCGGGCGGCGTTGCGGTCGTTGAGCAGCGACCACCACCGGGTGCCGCGCTTGCGGGTGAGATTGGAATAGGCCTCGGCCATCGTTAGGACGCCGGGGCTCATGCCATCGGACACCATGAAAACGATCCCGCGCACCTTGCGGGCGGGGCTGCCTGACGGTTCGGCGGAGGCTTTCGCGCCGGCGAGCAGCGCGGCGGCGCCGCTGAAGGTGGCGGCCTTGAGCCAGTCCCGGCGGGCGATTTCGCAGGTGTTTGTGAACGCGGATTTCATGCTTGATGATTAGCCGCCCGGGCGCGGACGGCAAGACCGGGAAACGATCTTCTCACCTCAGGCTTGCGCGGATGCTCCCGCTTCTTTAACCATCCGCCCCCATGACGCACGACCCGGACCAACACGCCTCGCTGGGGGAAATGTATTCCGACTATTTCCTCGATTACGCCAGCTACGTCATCCTCGAGCGCGCGGTGCCGCACCTTTACGACGGCCTCAAGCCGGTCCAGCGCCGCATCCTCCACGCCATGGACGAGCTCGACGACGGCCGCTACAACAAGGTCGCCGGGATTGTCGGAAACACGATGAACTATCACCCGCACGGCGACCAGTCGATCGGCGCCGCCATCGTCGGGCTCGGCCAAAAGGACCTGCTCATCGACACCCAGGGCAACTGGGGCAACACCCTCACCGGCGACGGCGCGGCCGCTCCCCGTTACATCGAGGCCCGCCTCACCAAGTTCGCCAACGAGGTCGTCTTCAATCCGAAAACCACCATCTGGCTGCCCAGCTACGACGGCCGCCGGAAAGAGCCCGACACGCTGCCTGTTAAATTCCCGCTGCTCCTCGCGCAAGGCGTCGAGGGCATCGCCGTGGGACTCGCTTGCAAGATCCTGCCACACAATTTCCATGAGCTCATCGAGGCGTCCATCGCCGTGCTGCGCGACCAGCCGTTCACGCTGGTTCCCGATTTCCCGACCGCCGGCATCATGGACGCCTCCGAATACCGCGACGGCCTGCGCGGCGGAAAAGTCCGGGTCCGCGCCCGCATCGCCACCGACAAGAAGGGCATCCTCCGCATCACGGAAATCCCTTTCGGCACCACCACCGGCGGCCTGATGGAGTCGGTCGTCGCCGCCGCCGACAAGGGGAAAATCAAGATCGCCAAGATCGAGGACAACACCGCCGCCCATGCCGACATCCTCGTCTATCTGCCCGCCGGCGCCGATCCCGAGCAGACCCGCGACGCACTCTACGCCTTCACCGACTGCGAGCTCACCATTTCCCCCAACGCCTGCGTCATCGTCGATGGCAAGCCGGTGTTCATGGCGGTTTCCGAGATCCTCCGGCGCACCACCTTCCACACCCGCAACCTGCTGGAATCCGAGTTGCAGATCAAACTCGGCGAGCTCGCCGAGAAATGGCACTTCAGCTCGCTGGAAAAGATCTTCATCGAAAACCGCATCTACCGCGACATCGAGGAATGCGAAACCTGGGAGGCCGTGCTCAAGGCCATCGACGACGGCCTCAAGCCGTTCAAGAAACTCCTCAAGCGCGAGGTCACCGAGGAGGACCTCGCCCGGCTAACCGAGATCAAGATCAAGCGCATTTCCAAGTTCGACTCCTTCAAGGCCGACGAGGAAATCCGCGGGCTGGAAAAAGGCATCGAGGAAACCGAGAAAAACCTCCGCAACCTCACCCGTTTCACCATCCGCTGGTATGAGGATCTCGCCAAGAAATATGGCAAGGACCGCGAGCGCCGCACCGAGATCGCCTCGTTCGAGCGCGTGGACCGGATGCAGGTCGTCGCCGCCACCGAGACGCTCTATCTGGACGCCAAGAACGGCTTCGCCGGCTACGGTCTGAAAAAGGACGGCGAGCCCGTGGAGAAATGCTCCACCATCGACGACCTCATCACCTTCACCCAGGACGGCAAGATGCGCGTCATGAAGGTGGCCGAGAAAGTCTTCGTCGGCCAGAAGCCGCTGCGCGTCGCGATTTTCCGCAAGGACGAGGACCTCATCTACTCGATGATCTATCGGGACGGCCGCGACGGCCCCATCCTCGCCAAGCGCTTCACCGTCGGCGGCGTCACCCGCGACAAGGAATACGACCTCACCAAGGGCAAGCCCGGCACCCGCGTCCTTTACTTCGCCTTCCACAAGACCAACGAGGAAAGCGCTGCCCAGATGCTGCTCGTCTATCTGAAGTCCGGCCTCCGCATGCGCAACCTCATCCGCCCGCTGCACTTCGCCGAGTTCGGCATCAAGAGCCGCTCCAGCGCCGGCAACCTCGTCACCAAGCACGGCATCGAGAAAATCATCCGCGCGCCCAAGGACTACGACCCCACGCTCGGCGCGTGACCGGATTTGAATCCGGTCCCTTCATGCCGGCCACCATCATCTCTCCGACATGAAAATCCTCATCACTGGCGGCTCCGGGTTCATCGGCTCCCACATCGTCGAGCACTATCAGGACAAGGCGGAGGAAATCCGCGTCCTCGACAACCTCCGCACCGGCTACCGCCACAATCTCGACGGACTCCGGCACACCTTCATCGAAGGCTCCGTCACCGACCGCGGGCTGGTGAGGAAGGCCATGGAGGGAATCGACTTTGTTTTCCATCTGGCGGCGCTCGTCAGCGTCCCCGAGTCCATGGCCAAGCCTGGCGAGTGCGTGGACATCAACGTCCACGGCCTGCTCAACGTGCTGGAGGAGGCCGCCGCCGCCGGGGTGAGGAAGCTCGTTTTCGCCTCCTCCGCCGCGGTTTACGGCGACAATCCCACGGTGCCGAAAGTCGAGACCATGCTCCCCGAGCCGAAAAGTCCGTATGCGATCACCAAGCTCGACGGCGAATACTACCTCGGCATGTTCCAGCGGGAGGGTAAGTTGGAGACCGCCGCGCTGCGCTTTTTCAACGTCTTCGGACCCCGTCAGGATCCCAAAGGCGCCTACGCCGCCGCGGTCCCGATCTTCATTGAAAAGGCCGTGCGCAACGAGGATGTCACGATCTTCGGCGACGGCGGGCAGACCCGTGATTTCATCTACGTCAAGGACATCGTCGGGGCGCTCGCCTTCGCGGTGGAGACGCCGGGCGTCACCGGGGTTTTCAACGCCGGCTACGGAGGCCAGGTCACGATCGAAGACTTGGCTAATGGTCTCGTGGCCGCCGCCGGGTCGTCGTCCAAGGTGCTTCATGCGGCGGAGCGCGCGGGCGATGTCAGGCACTCCCGCGCTTGCGCCGACAAGCTCCGCGCCGCCGGTTGGATTCCGCAGCACACCCTTGAGGAGGGGCTTGCGGTGACCTTGGATTTCTTCAGGCGCCAATAGCGCCCGCTCTCCGGGCGGAGGTTTTCCCGCGCGAAGGGATTCCAGAGTCCCGCCGCAAGCCGCTGTCGTCCGCGAGTCCGCGGAAATGGTGGGGCAGGGGAGCGATGGCAGCGAGATTGAGGCCTTCGCGGATTTCCCGCATGATCGCGAAAGCGGCCGCCAAATGCGCTCCGGGGGATGCGCTCCGGGGGATGCGCGGGTTCCTGCCTCGGCCGAATCGACCGCTTATCCCGCATTCCGACCGCTCGAATCCGGATTCAGGTTGATTGACTTTATCCGGATGTGAAAATTAAACTTTAGTCAACTTTTGCTTGCCGGGGCTTGAAAAACCGCGCTAGAAGCCCCCCGTTCGTTGTTATCACGTTCTCGTTTTTCCTTTGATTCACGCCGCCAATCCAGCTCCCCACCTATTCGAGCCATGAAGCCAACTCGCAATCTGTTCGCCAGCCTCCTCACGCTCTCCGCAATCACCCTGCGCGGCTCGCATAGCGCCCAAGGCGGCCGACCAGATCTGGGACGGCAGTGCAAGCACCATCTGGAGCAATGCGGCCAATTGGGACGGCAACGCCCTTCCTTCCGGAACCAACGACACGGCAACCTTTAGCGGAACCTTTGAAACCGGCACCGCCATCACCCTTGATGGAAATCAGAACACGGCTGATCTGACGATTTCGACCACCACCTACTTCAGTATCAGCGACAATATCCTGACACTTACGAAAGGCGACATCACCCGTTCTGCGATCTCCGGCACGACCACGATCAAGAGTGGGATCGCCCTTGGTAATTCCGGTATTTGGGACATTTCTGGCAGCCTGATCGGCAATGGTATCATTTCCGGAGCTACCTCGCTCGATAAGACCGGCACAGGCAACTTGACCTTGTCCGGGGACAACAGCTTCAACGACGGCATGAAGCTCAGCGCCGGCACGTTGCGGGCGACAACCAGTGCGAACGCGCTGGGTGTGGGTACCCTGACTTTGGTGGGCGGCATCTTGCAGCTCGCCGACGATGCCGGAATCAATTTCGCCCGGAATACGCTAATTGATGCCAATAACGCCGACAATGTGACGATCGAGTCCGACCGCATCAACGCAGGAGCCGGGGTTACCCATACTTTTGGCACTCTTGATATCAAAGCGACTCTGTTTACCGTGACAAAAGGAGCTCTGGTGAACAGCGGAACTGCTGGCGTTACCTTCGGAGCAACAACGATTTCCGTAAACAGCACGACGTTCAGCACCTCGGCCGGTGCTTTGTTGACGCTGGCATCAATTGATGGCGGCGGCCAAGACAGAACCTTCACTATCGCAGGCGAGGGCGACACTGTGAGTGGTGCCGTCACGACCAGTAAGGGCAAAGTCTTCAAAACGGGAACAGGCACTTTCACCCTTACCGGCGCGAGTGACTACACCGGCACCACCTCGGTCACTGGCGGCAAGCTGGTGGTGAACGGTTCTCTCGGCAATACGGAGGTCACCGTCGGCGGCGGCGCGATCTTGACCGGCACCGGCATCATCGGCACGAATGTTGTGCCTTCTGGGGTGACGACTGCAGGGGTTGTGGTGTTGAATTCGGGTGCCAGTGATCCAACCCGCGGTGCCATAGACCTGACCAACGGCTCCAGCGGCACGCTATCCTTCGCCGCCAAGGATGCGGTAACCACGGTCCTGACGATCGGTGGAACCGCGGGCAACACCAGCATTCTCAGTTTCGATGTGGGTGCAACCACGGACCAGATTGCTCTCGGAACCAATGCCCGACTGGATATCGGAGCGGGTGGCGGTCTTGTCCGCCTCACGAGCCTCGGCGGCATCACTAACACAACTCAGACGCTGATCAGTTCGACGACGGCGAGTGTCGGCGCAGGGACACTCGCAAACATGGTTCTTGATTCCACCACCGGCAACTTCAGCGGGTTTACTCTCGGGCTTGTGGTCAACGGTAATAATCTTGATCTCGGCAAAACCGCCAACGCCGCCGCACCTGCCGCCTACTGGAAAGGCACCAACGACGGCGTCTGGACCACCTTCACCGGCGGTAACCTCAACATCAGCAACTTCACCACCGATCTCGCAGGCTCCATTAATGCAACCGGCAAAGTCGGGGCCACGACCGACGTGATCTTCAACGCCGAAAGCGCGGCGAATTTCGGCAGCACCACTCTCGGCGAGGACTTCACGATCAAGAGCCTGACCTACGGCGGCAATGCGGCCACTTCTGTCGGGATCGGTGGCAGCGACACGCTGACCCTCATGAACGGGGTGACCGTGGATGCTGGCTCCGCCACCGGGCACACAATCGACACGAAAGTGGCTCTCGGCGCCAACCAGACTTGGACCGTGACTGATGTCGCCCAAGTCCTCAATGCCACCAACGAGATCAGCGGCGGCTTCTCCCTCACCAAGGCCGGTAACGGAAACTTGACCCTCACCGCCGCCAATACCTACAGCGGCGACACGATCATCAAGGCCGGAACCTTGAAGCTCGACGGAATCGCCAGCGTCCTCAGCACCAAGATCATCGTCGGAGACACCGGTTCCAGCGGCGCGAAACTGGATGTCAGCAGCACAACGAGCAACTTCGCAGTGACCACCAGCCAGACGCTCAGCGGCATCGGCACCATTGACGGGGGAGCGAGCACTATTCAGGTGAACGGCGCCATCGCTCCGGGAGATGCCATTCCGGGAACTCTCATGAGCAACGGTAATATCGATTTTACCAACGGTTCCGTCCTCCAAATCGATCTCAACTCGGCCGCCCAATACGATCAGCTCAATGTCGCCGGCGGCGTCAGTTTGTTGGGCACGCTTAGCGTGAATGCATCAGCTTACACCCAGAACAACGGCGACCTGTTCTTCTTGGTGGTGAATGACGCTGCGGAAGCGATCAGCGGCACGTTCAGCAATGCCCTCGAGGGAAATATCGTCTCTTTTGACTCGAAGCAGTTCATGGTCAGCTACTTCGGGAATTCTCTTACCAGCAGCTTCACCGGCGGTAACGACTTCGTCATGCAGACCGTGCCAGAACCCAGCTCCGCACTGCTCGGTGGCCTCGGGGCACTGTTCTTGCTGCGCCGCCGTCGGAGCGCGTAATTGATTTCGGAGTTAATGGGTTTTCTCCGGATTTGCAGGGTCGCTGGCCGAGGTCGGCGACCTGGCCTATTAGGCCAGGCTACGGTTACTTGTGACAAAGTGGCGGTGATCAGCAAGATTTAGACGCAAGGCGATAGACGGATCTCGGGCCTGAAATCAAGCAGGGAGACCCCGCCAACTGGATTGGCGAAATCTCCCCGTCTGTTCACTGGTGGTCTAAGCCGGAGTATTAGAAACTCATTCCTCAGACTTAAGTGATTGATTGTCAAGTGGTGGAGGCGAGGGGAGTCGAACCCCTGTCCGAAACGCCGTCAACACTGGCATCTACACGTTTAGCATGATGTCTGGAGCTTCGGACGGGCTGGGCCCTCATGCAGCGTTGCCCGTCCTAGAAACCTGTTTGATCTCGGAAAGTAGCCCGGTTACCCGACTTCAATCCCAGCCTGCCAAGTGTTCGCCATCCCCCTCAGCAGGTGTCGGGGTTCAGACGTGGTCGTCAATTAAGCGGCCAGTGCGAGCTCGTTAGAGTCTGCATTTATTTTTTTTGAACGGCTTTTTTAAGAGGCCAACCGATCAACCTCTACGTGCAACCAGCGCGTCAAACATCCCGTCGAAACCAGAACGCCCCCGTCACTTGTGACAGCGGCAAGATGCACCGGGAAACGGATTAATCAATCGGAATTCAACAATTCATCGACGGCGGGCTTATTGTCGGCGGTCGGAGAGAGATCCAGCGGTCCGGTGATCCGTGCCTGCAGTGGTGTGATCAGGCCGGTGTCGAGTCGATAAATCCAGCTGTGGATCGAGATCGCCTGGCCGCGTTCCCAGGCGTCTTCGAGGATGGTGGTGTGGGCGACATGGCCGGCCTGGGCAAGCACGTTGAGCTCGCAAAGCCGGTCCACCGCCGCTTCGGGCGACAGCGTGGCGAGTTCCTTGCGGTGCATCCGGCTGAGCGAGCGGATGCCGGCGAGCCAGTTGTCGATCATCCCGTGGCGGAGATTGTCCAGCGCGGCCTGCACGCCGCCGCAGCCGTAGTGGCCGCAGATGATGATGTGGCGGACCTTCAGGACATCCACCGCGTATTGGATGACGGCGAGCACGTTGAAATCCGTCTCTGCCACGACGTTCGCGACATTGCGGTGGACGAAAACCTCGCCCGGCGCGAGGCCGGTGATCTGGTTGGCGGGCACGCGACTGTCCGAGCAACCGATCCAGAGGTATTCCGGACTCTGCTGGTTTGCGAGTTTGCGGAAGAAGTCCGGGTCGCTGGCGTTGATCGAGTTCGCCCAGGCGCTGTTGTTTGCCAAGAGGTGTTTGAGGGAGTCCATGATCGTCGGGGGAATCCAAGCGGGATCACGGGCTGCCGTCCATCGCGGGTTGAGCTAATTTTCCCGGTTTCCGCCGGACCGCGAAATACTTGGACAAAAAAGTTGCGGATCGCCGCGGTAAACCGAAGAAACCAGCACGGCGATGGAATCCACGGGGCGCGAGATGAAATGGAATTATCCCAAGGAACTGCCGGTCGTCGAACACCGGGAGGAAATCCTCGCGGCCATCCGCGCGAACCCGGTGGTGGTCGTCGTCAGCGAAACCGGCTCGGGAAAAACCACCCAGCTCCCGAAAATGGTCGCCGAGGCGCTCGGAATCGATGGCGGGCGCATCGGCTGCACCCAGCCCCGGCGGCTCGCGGCGGCCAGCGTCTCGAAGCGGGTGGCTGAGGAGCTGCAAGTCCCGCTCGGCGATTACGTCGGCTACCAAGTCCGCTTCGAGGACCGCACCTCGCGGGAGACGCGGATCAAATTCATGACCGACGGCATCCTGCTGGCGGAAACCCAGGGCGACCGCGATCTCGTGCAATACGAGGCGCTCATCCTCGACGAAGCGCACGAACGCTCACTCAATATCGACTTCCTGCTCGGCTACGTGAAGCGCCTGCTGGAACGCCGGAAGGACCTGAAACTCGTCATTTCCTCCGCCACCCTCGACGCCGGGTCGTTCGCGGAATTCTTCTCGTTCAACGGCGTGCCCGCGCCGGTCATCGAGGCGCCCGGCCGGATGTTTCCCGTCGCGGAGTTTTTCCTGCCGCCCTTCGACGACGAGGATCTCGCCCAACATGTCGCCCGCGCCGTGGACTATCTCGGCGACGTCGAACCGAACGGCGATGTCCTGATTTTCCTCCCCGGCGAGCGCGAAATCCGCGAGTGCGCCGACGTCCTCGACGGCCGCCAATACCGCAGCACCGAAGTGCTGCCGTTGTTCGCCCGCCTCGGCCTCGGCGACCAGCAGCGTGTTTTCAATCCCGGCAACAAGCGCCGCCTCATCCTCGCCACTAACGTCGCGGAAACCTCGCTCACCATCCCGCGCATCGCCTGCGTGATCGACTCCGGCATCGCCCGCGTCAGCCGCTGGAGTCCGGGAAAAGGCGTGCAGCGCCTGCAAATCGAGCCAGTCAGCCAGGCCAGCGCCCGCCAGCGGAAAGGCCGCTGCGGTCGTGTTAGGGACGGCGTCTGCGTCCGGCTCTACGAGGAAACCGAACTCACGGAGCGCCCGGAATTCACCGATCCGGAAATCCGCCGCAGTTCCCTGGCAGGCGTGATCCTGCGGATGAAAGCGCTCAACCTGCCGGAGATCGACGAGTTCCCGTTCCTCGATCCACCGTCGCCCAAAGCCGTTTCCGAAGGCTACCGCACCCTGCGCGAGGTCAACGCGCTTGATCGGGAAAAACGCCTCACCGACTACGGCCGCCAGATCGCGCGGCTGCCGGTCGATCCGCGGTTAGGCCGCATGCTCATCGAAGCGCGCAAGGAGCACTGCCTGGCGGAAGTCCTGCCCATCGTCGCCGCGTTGGAGTCGAGCGACCCGCGCGAGCGCCCGGCGGAAAAGGCCCGCGAGGCCGATGCCGCACACGCCCGTTGGAAGGACGGTGATAGCGATTTCATCTCACTCCTCCGCCTCTGGAACGACCTCGCGAAATTCCGCGACAACCGCGGCCGCTGGCAGCGCAACGCCCTGCGGAAATTCTGCGGTCCCGCCTTTCTCAACGCCCGCCGCGTGATGGAGTGGG
>JBFZFJ010000105.1:0-3537 GCA_041306405.1 Verrucomicrobiales bacterium
AGCATCTTGAGTTCACCGCTCTCGACATCGCATTCGACGGCATCAGCCCACAGCGCGTCTATGACCGGCTGCTCGAATGGCGCAAGGCCGGCAAGTTCACCGGCGGTCTCGGCATCTACCCATCGTCCGGCTTCGTCCACATCGACACGCGGGGCCGCAACGCCACCTGGAAAGGCAAATAAGTCATGGCACGCGGACTCTTCATCACCGGCTTCACGATTTCCGAGGTGCTCGCCATCCAATCGCGGGCTAAGGAATTTCTCATCGAGGGCAAGACTCTCATGACCTGGAACGAGGCAGGCAGCTCCGCCACCAAGCAGTTCACCATGCCCATCGATCAGGTGCTTGAGGAATGCGCCCACGCGCTGCGGATTCTCGACCCAGCCACCTACGGCAAACCTCGCAACGTGGCGGCTTCACACATCATCGGCCATCTCCCGAAATGATCCGCCTCAAGCACATCGCTCACTTGCTCTTGCCCCCGGTCCTCGTGCCCAAGGCATGGGGCTCACCTTACGAATCAGCAAACTGGTCTCCCCGTCGTGGCAGCGTGCCTGGAGCATCACCCACCGATGCACGCAACGAACTCACCCCCGGAGTGCGTGCCGAGCTGGTTCGCAAATCCCGCTACATGCACAAGAACAGCGGGTTCGTGCGCGAACTGGTCGCGAACATGGCGATCTACTCGACGGGCGATGGTATCCGTGTCCAAGCACAATCACCCGACCCCGCATGGAACCGCGCCGCCGAAGCCTACTTCGCGATGTGGTCGTCCCGCTGTGAAGTGACGCGACGGTTTTCCTTCGAGGAATGCCAAGCACTCGTCTGCCGTGGCATGGACATCGACGGCGAGTATTTCATCCACAAGACCCGCGATGGTGAAGGAGAGCCGCGCATCCAGTTGATCGAGTCCCACCGCGTCGGCGACAAGTTCGGCTCACAGGAAACCATCGATGGAGTGGGCCTCGATGCGTGGGGCGCACCGGTTTTTTATCGGTTGCTGGAGGATGACGGCATCCACAACGATTTGCCTGCCACTTCAATCCTGCACATCCACGAACCTGAATGGGCAGGCGGTGTCCGCTCTCACCCGACGATCCAACACTCGATCAATCACGTGCTCGATGAAATGGAATTGCTCGCTCTCGAAAAACACGCAGTGAAGGACAATGCCGACGTCTCCCGCATCCTCAAAACAGCGCGTGGAGAAATCGACGACAGCAACGACTTCATGGTCGGGGGCGCTGCAATAGGCACTGAAACCAGCGATCCAATCTCGCTCCAACGCATCGTCGGCGGCAAGTTGATCGCGCTCAAACCCGACGAGTCACTTGATAGCTTCCAATCAAACCGCCCATCGCCCACCTTCACCGGCTTCCTCGAACATCTCCGGCGTGACTCGGCACTCGGGATGATTCCATTCGAGTTCGCAGCGGACTCCAGCAAGGTGGGCGGTGCGGGTGTTAGGCTGGTCGTCGCCAAAGCCGACCGTCGATTCTCGTTCCGCCAGATGATTCTCGAAAGCCGTCTCATCAAACCTGTCTGGGCGTATGTGATCGGCGACGCGATCGCCCGTGGATCTCTACCCCCGATACCGGGGTGGTGGAAGATTTCCATTGTAGGGCCGAGGAGGGTCACCGTCGATGCCGGACGCGAAGCCCAACAAAACCGCTCGGACGTGGAGATGGGACTCAAAACCCTCTCCGATCACTTCAACGAACAGGGAGCGGACTTCGGCGAGGAGATCGAACGGCGCGCCAGCGATGCGAAGCTGATCATCGAGACAGCGGAGAAATACGGGGTGCCAGTGGAGATGCTCTGGAAGCCTTCGGGTTCTTCAAGTTTTCAGCAACCTTCGTTGACACCCCACACGGGACATGAACCTGGGGGGCGGAACGCCGGAAGCGGAAACAATAAGGCGTGAAAAACGACGTGATCGTAAGCGCCGATTCAGAGAGCGTCACCGGGAACGGTTACTTGATGAGCGGCGGAAGTGGAGGGACCAAAATCGCGAACTTCTCAGAAGGCAAGCGATGGAGCGCTACTGGAAAAATCACGATCACATCAGGGCGCAAGCGAGAGAATCATATCGTCGAAATCCTAAGCGAGTCTTAACGAAAGAGCAAAAGATCGCGTCCAGGGAAAGGACAAAGCGTTACCGCGTCCGGCATGCGGAACACTTGAAGTTCATCGAGCGCGAACGGTTGAATTCGGATACAGCTTATGCCTTCGCACGCTTGCTTCGTTCGCGAGTCGGAAAAGCAGTGAAGGAGCAATATGCCAAGAAGGCATTCAAGACAATGGATCTAATTGGATGCACAGTTTCCCGCTTACTGGCGCATCTCGAATCACAGTTTCTTCCGGGCATGACATGGGAGAACCACGGCAGAAGTGGATGGCACATCGACCATATCCTTCCTTGTGCGGCGTTCGATCTGAGTCGACCTGATCATCAGAAGAAGTGCTTCCACTATTCGAACCTAAGGCCAGCGTGGTCCCACCATAACGAAGGACGTGGAAGTCGAATTGAGGGCGAACTGCCGCTGATCTATCGACACAAGAAAGTCAAGCAGCCGCGTTGACACCGCCAACCGGGGCGTGAACTCGCTCCTCCTGCAAAACCGTGAATGGCTGATCCAACCCGAAGCGCTGCAATCCATGGCCACCTCGCTGCGGGGGCTGTCGGAGCGCGAATTTTTCCCTAAAAAGGCAGCCGAAAACCCGCTGCTCACCATCGAGGACGGTATCGGCGTGATCGCCATCGAAGGGCCCATCCTTCGTAAGCCTGACATCATTGCTAGAATCTTCCTGGGTGCCACCAGTTCTGAAGAAATCAGTGAGGCATTGCGTGAGGCCGCGACCCGTCCCGACATCAAGGCGGTGTTCCTCAACATCGATTCCCCAGGCGGAACGGTGGCTGGCACTCCAGAGCTAGCAGCCTCCGTGGCTTCATTGAATGAGCGTAAACCCGTCTATGCATTCTCCTCCGGCCTGATGTGCTCGGCCGCCTACTGGGTGGCTTCGCAGGCCCGCGCCATTTACGCCACCCCATCCGCACAGGTTGGGTCCATCGGCGTGGTGCAAGCGGTGGTGGATAGTTCTGCCGCCATCGACAAGGCAGGCATCAAGGTGGAGGTGTTCTCCGTCGGCAAATACAAAGCGATGGGCGCACCGGGCACCGCACTCACCGATGACCAACGCGAGCTGATCCAATCGAACCTCGCTGAAATCGCCGCCGAGTTTCATGATGCCGTGCTTTCCCGGGGTCGTGCGATTCCCGCTGAGGCCATGGAAGGTCAGACCTTCAGCGGCAAGCAGGCCCAACGCCACAACCTCGCAGGCATGGTCCCCGACCGCGCAGAAGCCATGCGCCGACTCAAAGTTTATCACACCTCGGTTGACACGAAATCACGGGTGATGACTACCGCACTCGAAGACCAACTCCTCGAAGCCCGCACGCAGGTCGATGACCTCACACGGGACCACCAAGCCCAGACCGAACTGCTCAACGAAGCATCGACTCACGTCGAATCGCTG